>DATLCH010000157.1:0-2804 GCA_035526465.1 Candidatus Limnocylindrales bacterium
CAAAAAATGCTTGAAGACATTGCGCGCAGGTCGATTGTCCGACCGAAACAAGCGCCTGTGCCACCTTCGACGGGCCGCGGTCTTGACTCCATGCTTGGCCAAATGGACTGGCCTGTAAAAGGAGCGGTGAGCGCGCCATTCGGCAAGTTCAAACATCCGGAGTTTGCTGCCGAGCTTGTCCGCAAGGGCATCGATATCGATGCCGCATTAGGCGATGGCGTTCGCGCCGTGGAAAAGGGCCGCGTGGTATTTGCCGATCGGTTCACCGGCTACGGCCGTATGGTGATCCTCGATCATGGCGAGCGTTACTACACAATTTACGCTCATCTTTCCGAAATTGTTAAAAAAAATGGCGAAGAAGTGCAACGAGGAGATATCCTCGGACGGGTCGGAGACAGTGATTCTCTGAGCGGTGCGAAACTCTATTTCGAGTTGCGTAAGGATGGTCGGTCCGTAGATCCTCTACCGTGGTTCAAGAAGTGATAGCTATTCCAAAAACATTGAGTTAGACTTAGCCAAAGTTGTCAGCAAATTTTAGGGGGAAACTTCATGCAACTTGTCAAAAGACATGGAACGCCATTGCTACTGATCGTGCTCGGCATCGGCATCGGTTTTTTCCTGTCCGCTCAGTGGGTGCCGAATGTATCGGCGGTCGGGCGGCAGGATTACGAGAGTTTGGAGGCCTTCAGTAACATTCTTTCGATCGTGAAGAAAAATTACGTCGAGGATATCGAGACCAAAAACTTGGTCAATGGCGCCATTAACGGCATGTTAAGTTCGCTGGATCCGCACAGCGCGTACTTGACGCCTGATCTGTACAAAGATTTGCAGAGCGACACCCAAGGACGTTTCGGTGGTTTGGGTATAGAGATTACCGTCAAAAGCGGCATTCTCACTGTCGTTTCGCCCATCGAAGATACCCCCGCTTTCAAAGCCGGCATCAAGCCGGGTGATCAGATTTTCAAAATCGAAGACGAATTCACCAAGGACATGTCGCTCGTCGATGCGGTAAAAAAGATGCGCGGCTTGAAGGGCACGAAGATTAATCTAACGGTGCGGCGCGAAGGCGCAGCCGAGTTAATCGATGTTTCTCTGGTTCGTGACATCATTCGAGTTCAAAGCGTCAAGAGCCGCACCTTAGAGCCCGGTTATGGTTATGTTCGTTTGGCCCAGTTTCAGGAACGTAGCGATCGCGATGTGCAGCGCGCCTTGGAAAAATTGGCGGCCGAAAAAAACGGCATCAAAGGGCTTGTACTTGATCTCCGCAACAATCCCGGCGGCTTGTTGAATCAGGCGGTGCGGGTGTCGGATCTATTCCTGGATTCCGGCATGATCGTTTACACCGATGGCCGCATCGAATCGCAAAAACAAAAATTCTTCGCCCAAAAGGACGGCACTTGGGGAGATTTTCCGCTGGTTGTCTTGGTCAATGGTGGTAGCGCCAGCGCTTCCGAGATCGTCGCCGGCGCGCTGCAAGACCACAAACGGGCGGTGGTGCTCGGGACTAAAACTTTCGGCAAGGGCTCGGTCCAGACGATTTTGCCGTTGGACGATAATTCGGCGCTGCGGTTGACCACGGCGCGATATTTTACGCCCAAGGGTCGATCGATTCAGGCCACCGGCATCGTTCCTGATATCGTGATTGAAAACATCGTGCTTCAGGATGGCAAACCGGACGATCGCAAGCGGCCAAGTTTACGCGAAGAGAATTTGCCGGGCCACTTGAATAACCCGCAGCAAAACTCCGCTAAAGAACAAGAGCTGATCGATCGAGAGCGAGAGAAGCAGATTCCGACCTCGGCGCCCACCGGTGACGAGACCATCGACAACGATCAGCAGCTCAAACGCGCTCTCGACCTGCTGAAGAGCTGGGATGTCTTCAAGCAGGTGGTGCAGAAAAAGGCTGCATAGTCTTTAATTATGCGTCGATAAAAAGGCCCTCCCCTGGAGGGTCTTTTTTTTTGTGTTACAATCGCCCGCAATATGGCGCGTCCCACTGCCAACGAACTCGAATTACCACTTTTCGCCAGCCAGTTACGCAAATTTCTCACTGTCAGCGAACTCAACGAGAGGATCAAAGGCACGTTGGAGTCTCGGCTCGATGGGCTATGGGTGCAGGGCGAAATCTCTAACTTTCGTATGCCGCCTTCGGGTCATTTCTATTTCACTCTGAAAGACGACAAGAGTCAGATTTCGGCCGTGATGTTTCGCCGGCAGGGCGGGATGCTGCGCTTTACGCCTGATAACGGTATGGCGGTGCTCTGCTTTGGCCGCGTGAGCGTGTACACGGTGCGCGGCGATTTGCAGCTTTACGTCGACGACATGGAGCCGCAAGGGCAGGGCGCATTGGCGCTGGCTTTCGAACAATTGAAAAAGAAACTCGCCGCCGAAGGATTGTTTGGTAACGCAAGAAAGCGCGAGCTGCCGTTCCTGCCGCACTGCATCGGTATTGTCACTTCCGGCAAAGGTGCCGCATTGCAGGATATACTGCGTATCATTGGCGACCGCTATCCCGACCGGCGCATCGTCGTTTGCCCGGTTAAGGTTCAAGGCGACGGCGCCGCGCGCGAGATTGCTGAAGCGATTTTTGCTCTTAATCAGGTCGCCGCTGTCGAGGTGATTATCGCCGGCCGAGGCGGCGGTTCTTTGGAAGATCTGTGGGCCTTTAACGAGGAGATCGTCGCCAGGGCCATTTTTGCATCGCACGTTCCAGTGGTTTCGGCTGTCGGTCATGAGATCGACTTTACGATAGCCGACTTTGTCGCCGATGCGCGCGCGCCGACACCCACGGCGGCCGCCGAAAT
>DATLCH010000178.1:0-7818 GCA_035526465.1 Candidatus Limnocylindrales bacterium
TTATGTGAAGCCGCTGCCGGCGGCAGTTGAAATCCTCAATCACTTCGCTTTCGATCGAAAGCGAAGTGATTGAGGATTTCAACTGCCGCCGGCAGCGGCTTCACATAACTCCACACGGCGTTCTCCACTGACCTCCCGCCGGAGTTAATCGACCAATAAGAGGCTGAGCCTTTGACCGGACAATCGGATTGATGCGAACTCACAGTGAGCAGATCGGTGCGCACATCTTCCTTGGGGAAATAATAAGCCGGCAACACTTCCGCTTCGCGGACGAGCTTGGCGCGCTTGCTGCTGGCAATGACCTCGCCGCCAAAGAACACCCGCACATAACGTGGACTCTGCGAGATATGCAGCCAATGTCCCGCATCGCCATGGATCGGCACACGCTCTTGAGTGATATTGCTCTGCATGATCATCGCCTCCGTTTGACCCTCACTATCATGGGTGAAGTTTAACCCCCACCTTCATCCTCCCCCGCAAGCGGGGGAGGAAACAGGAGGGGGATTTGTGACCTTTGCGTTCTTTGCGGCCAACATTCCCAATCCGAATTCACTACTTCGCGTCCTTCGTGCCTTCGTGGTGCAATTATCCTCTCAATTCAGTTTCTTCAACTTCTGCAAGCTGCGCAGTTCGCGCGGCGGCTGCAAGCGTTGGCCCATGATCGTCCAGGACACTTCGCCGATATAAATATCGCCGCGCGAATCGATGGCGATGCCGTGCGGCGCAATGAACTGGCCGGGCTTTTCGCCGGCGAAGATATCGCCCAAGCGCGCCAACCGCTTACCGTGCTTGTCATAAATATCGACGCGATTCCCGAGATTGGGCGCATTTAAATTCACACCAAGTCCCGGACCGAGCTCACCGACATAGCACAGCGGATCTTTTTTGGTCGTGTCCATGTAGAGAGCGCAAGGGCGATGCATGTTGTTCCACTGGGTTTCGTATTTGCCGTTGCCGTCAAATACCTGAACGCGGTTATTCTCCCGATCGGCAACGTAGACCCAACCGTCTTTGTCGGTGACGATATTGTGAACGATGTTGAACTGGCCGGGATCGGAGCCCGATTCGCCCCAGGAGAGCAACAACTTTCCATCCGGCGAATATTTGTGCACCCGCGAATTACCGTAGCCGTCGGAAACGTAGATATCGCCCTGCGGCGAGAACGCGACGTGCGTGCAGCGATTGAACGGTTCGCCGCTTTGATAAGGTGCCGACTTCTCCGGCACGCCTATGGTCATGAGGATTTTGCCGTCGAGCGAGCACTTGCGCACCGTGTGGTCGCCATCGTCGGTCAAAAAAATAGTATCGTCGGCAGCGATGGTCGCTCCGTGAGCGCGCTTGAACACGCCATCGCCCCAGGAGCGCAGGAAGTTGCCGTCGCGGTCAAAAACGATGACCGGATGTTTGCCGCGGGTGAAACAATAGAGCTGATCTTTCTTGTCGACCGCCACCGCCGCCACTTCATGAAATGTCCAGTCATCCGGCAGTTTGCCAAAGCTCTCGATCACTTCGTAGCGAAAATCACCGCTGCCAATTGTCACTGCCATGGATGCCTCCCGAGCTATTCGATCTTCGCCCTTCTATCTTCCATTGTCGGCCGACTCATCCGGCCTCATGCTCGTAGACCTGCCGCCACGCTTCGAAACCACCCATCATGCTGGCGACGTTGGTAAAGCCGTTTTCAAGAAAATAGCCGGCAGCGCCCATGCTGCTGTTGCCGTGATAGCAGTAGACAATCACGTTCTGATCCTTGGCGGTGTTCTGCAAGAATTCCTGCACGTTGCCGTCGTGCAAATGCAGCGCTCCGGGAATATGCGCCTGTTGGTACGAGCCGGGATCGCGAACGTCGACGAATAGACAATTCTTTTCATCGAGTTTCTTTTTCGCTTCATCAATTTGTATCTGGGTAATTTCCATCGCTCCCTCCTCGCTTGATGCGGTCTTTCTATCAAGCTCGTTTCAGCGTGTCCATCACGTTAATTAACCACGCTTGCATGGGATCACCACAATTCTGCTGCTATAATTTCGCGCCATGACTCCATCCCCTCTCGCGTTGTACACCTTGGCAGCGATTTTTCAGACCGCCGGTTCCTCCGGTGCGGCAATGCTCGCGCCGTTTTTTATGAAGGAGCACGGCTACTCGATTGCCATAGCCAGCATGCCATTAGTCGCCAACGGTCTAGGGCGGGTATGCTCCGATCTCTTGTCGGGGGTCATGGCTACCTATTTCAGTCCCGGATTGCTTCTATTCGCGGCCATGATTCTCGGACTCGCAACCAGCATCGTCGGTTACTTATTCATGGACATCATGCCGGTGTTTTTGACCGTATGGATTTTGTTCGGCCTGACCGAAGCGATGTTCGCTTTGTCTTTGCGCAAGATCGGTTTTGATCAGTCGCCGCCCGGGCGCCAAGGTCGAGTGCAAGGCCAAATGGCTTCTGCGCTCGGCCTGGGCTTCACGCTCGGGCCGCTGCTCGGCGGGTTTATCGGCAAATGGCTCGGGCCTAATGGATTATTTTTTCTTTACGCCATGCCACAGCTCATCGGCATGATCATCGTCGCGCTCGCCGGCGCGCACCGATCCCGGCGCAAGGACCGCAGCATCACGCCAAATCTATGGCGCGAGGGCCGATTGTTACTCCGCAAGGTTCCATTTCTCGCTTCGTGTTTAGCCATCTGTCAGTCATTTCTGTTCTTGGTCGGTGTGACGAGGGTCGCTTTTCCGTTCCTTGCGGTCAATCTGCGCGCTATGAGCCTCGAAACTGTCGGCACGATCGTGTCGATTTCTCGATTGACCGATACTCTAGGCCGTTATTTGGGCGGCCGGCTTTGCGACCGGATTAAACCGGCGCGAGTTATTCTTTTCGGTGTGGCGATTGGGATCCCGATGTTTTTGCTGCAGCCCTACGGCAGCGGCTTCGTCACACTCTTGATCCCTTTGGCGATCTTAACCATGGGGTTTGGTTTTACTAACGTGGGCGCGACAACTTTCGCTTTACAAGCTGCCGGCGAGAACACCAAGGAACTGAGTCTCGGGATATCAAGAGCATCGACGTCCGTCGGTAACATGCTCGGACCGTTGCTTGCAGGGGTTTTGGTGGAAAGCGCGGGGTACGAACACTCTTTTCATGCAATGTCGGCGATATCTCTGGCGGTGCTGTTCCTAACCTGGGCAGGATTAAAACAAAAGCCGGCTGACGGCGTAAACGTCGCCGGCCGGCTTTGATGCGGTGAGCCGAATGCCGCGCTCCTACTAGCGCAATCCCTTGTAGTCCTCGCCGATCGCGAGGTCTTTCAGATACTCCATGCTGTTGTTCGCGTAGCCTACCTGACCAGCCTTCTCTGCGCGCCAGCCGTCGAGGTATTTAATGATATCGTCCAGCGGCAATACGTCGGCGTATTTCTGATTCATATCGAACAAATTGATCGCATGGCAAGCTTCGTGGCGGTCGAAAACGCATTCCTCGGCAACGACCATGCGCAACCGATTGGTCGTGCCATCGACCACGCTGGCGCGCACGCAACCGCTGGTGCTCTCGCCGCAGGTAATGATCGTATCGACACCCAAAAAGTTTAGGTGACCGATCAACGGCGTACCCCAAAAGGCGCTGGGAGAAACTTTTTTGAACACGGTCTCGCCGGGAATCGGTTTAACTTCTTCGACAATATCGTAACGGCGGCGGAAACGATCCAATTCGTCGGCGCCCATGGTCGCGCGCTTCTTGGTATCCCGGCGAAATGCCCAAGGCTCGACGGCGACGCCATCCATGCCGGTCACATGAATGATCGGAATCCCTACTTCGCGACACTTGGCGAGCAGCTTCTGGATATGCGGCAACGCGTTCCAGCCTGCCATGCCGCAGCTCCCGGGCCAGGTTTTGATCGCGTCGGTCACCGCCTCCGGTTTGTCGCCGAACACCCAGCGATAAAGATCGATCAACAACAAGGCCGGTCGCTCACCGAAACCGATCCGTCGATCGGTTTTCCCAGTAAGCGTCGCCTTGTCTTGCTCCGTAAGAAACTTTTCCCAAACACGCTCAGCCATGCAGCACCTCCGATTAGAATTGGTTAAGCCTTATCATCGCGCTGCTTCCATCGTCAACATAGCCCGGGTAATGGTTCAGTTTGAGTCGGGCGGACGTTTTCAATCTGAGGAAGATTTCTCGCTTCGCTCGAAATGACAGCAGAATAGTCGCCGTGTCATCTCGAACGAAGTGAGAGATCTATTTCTAACTGAACCACTATCCAGAGCCCAGGGGAAGGTGGATCGAAGCGAAAGAGCATCGCTGTGACGAGCTCTCCGAGAGGCGAGAAGGCCAATCTGACAGCCAAGCCATATCGTGACATTGCATGCAAATCTGGTTATATACTCTGGAGCAAAGTCGCCCAGCGCTTCACCGCGCGAGCATGAACATTGAACGAACCGTCAAAAAGGAGCAATCGATGCCGACTAGACGTCAATACAAAAAGAAGCCGACATCCGTCATCACCGCGGTTCAGTTCGATCTCGACAGCGAAGGATTTGTTTACAATAAATGGGGCGGACCGCAACGCTGCAAACGCGGCGATTGGCTCGTCGACAACGCCGGCGACAAGTACACCGTCGCGCAGGAGTCGTTCGCCAAGACTTATGAGTTCGTCAGCCCTGGTGTTTATACGAAATCGACATCCGTCTGGGCCGAGGTCGCGGATAAGCCGGGCAAAGTCAAAACCAGCGAGGGTGAATCGGCCTACGAGGCCGGCGACTACCTAGTATCGAACAACCAAGACGGCAGTGATTCCTACGCCATCAGCGCGGCAAAGTTTCGCGATCTTTACGAGATTGCCGAAGATTAGCGCGAGACGGCTTCGCTGGGTTCGAAAAACAATTTCTGTTTCATAAGACGGCCTCAAGAACGGGACATTACCCACCAAGCAGTGAATTGTCTGCGCTCTCGCACGGAGCCTCAAATAGTTGCGCCACTCCCTTAGTTAAATTGGATAGCGGGAAGATCGATGGTCTTGAAAGTATGAACGTTAGTTAGAGCGCCCTCAGACGGTTCGCTTGCTACCGGCGCGTAGTGCATTGAGCAAACTTTCCCGATTGGGAGTGGAAGCCGCGGTCGATTTAATTTCCTGGAGCATGGCATCGAACGGCCATTTGCCTGGGACCGGCTGAGCATACAAATCGTCGAATTGTCGCAGGTCGCGCTCGAATGCGGTAGCTGCCATGCGATAACCGCAGGCCATCAGCGCATTCGCTTCAACGTCGGAGAATGCGTCCAGGTCGGTGCGCAGTTCCGCCAGGGCTTTTTGAAAATCCTTGCGCACGCCGAGGGGTGAGAGCGAGTTGCGGCGCAAATCGTAAGATTCCTGGGAAAACTTGAGTCTGATAACATCGGCATCCAAGCCGTCTTTCATGTGCAGGAACATCAACCCGCGCACTAATTTGGTGCGCACCCGAGCTGCAAGGTCAGCATAATTCGCCAGCCGCACGCGCTCCATCAGGGTATCCATTGCGCGTGCCGCGTAACTGGTTAAACCCCCGAGGCCCGGCGTAGGTGATTGCTCGAGAAGCAGTTGCCCCGCCGCGTCACTGACGATGAGCACACGGCAATTATGCGCCAACAACGCCAGGGTGCCTTGATTGTCATGAACACCGCCGTCTATCAACTGCGCCTGAACACCTTCATAGGCATCGTCAATGCGCAGCGGTTCAAAGAGTCCCGGCACACAAGCAGACGCAGATACCGCGCGGGCGAGCTCCATTTCCCACTTCGAGCCAGGATCGTACCAATGCCATTGCAGGCGCGGCACACTGTCAGCTGCGGGTTGAGTCGACCATGGCGATTCACCCATCCAGGTTGGCGTGAACTGCCAGGCATGGCCGGTATTCACTGTCGTAGCGTTCAGGACCAGCACCGGTACATTGTCGCTGCGCAACCAATTGTGCTTGGCCGGATTGAAATCCTCCTCGCCCGCCAAGACTGGATCGTGATCGACGGGTTTAAACGCGAGATGGTGCATAAACAGCGGTTTGCTCTCGTGCCAGAGCGGACCATAAAAATACTTTTCCAGGGCCGCGGCAATTTTTTCCGTGTCGAGGGCTCCCTTGGCACCGGTTAAAAAGCGCCAGCCGACAGCCATTTTGGATGGTTGTCCGCGTAGGTTCTGGGCGACCGCGCGATCGAAATGTGCGATCAGCTCATGGACCAATGAAATATAATCGGCCTGCGCCATGGGCGCGGCCTTGAGCAGGCGGTTACGCAACATCATCCAGTAACACGCACCGACAATACTGCCGCCGGAAACACACGAGAGCACGTCGACGTGGCGCAAAACGTCCAGTTCGGCGAGCCGAGCCAAAACACCAAGATGGTAATACGATGCCCTGAATCCGCCGCCGGAGAGCGCTAGTCCAACTTTACCGATTAACGCTGAACTCACCGCTTGTGCCGCTCCCGGCAGCAACGCCTCGAAAACAGCGCGCAACTCCGGATTCTGCAATGGGCGCTTGTTGCGCAACTGGGCTAGTAGCGCGAATTGCTGAGCGGTGCTCTGCAAGCGCCAAATCTCCGGCCGCCTGGATGAGGCCTTGAGCGCTGCCGCCGCTTCACCGTAACGCTCCACTCCGAACAATGCTTCGGCGCGCGTGGCGGCATTCCACCATTGATTCTCTTCTTTAACCTTATCTAGAGGGGGCAGCTCACCAAGAATTTTTTCACGAATCAGATCTGCTTCCTGTTGGTGCGGACCATCCGTCGCGGAAGCATGGCCGAGTAAATCCTGCATAAACGCAGCGTTGATCTGAGCATAGCCATCGTCTCCCACCGGACCGAGGGCGCCGCGCCGGTAATACTCAGCGGCGCGCTGCAAATCCTCGTACTGACCCAAGTCCATCCAGCGCCGTTTGCAGATTCCGCCGGCGGTTCCCAAGGTTTCCGCGTCGCCATTTAAACTGACATTTCCCAGGTCGAACACTTCGCCAAGAATTTTGAGAGCGATATCGTGACGCGAGTTGACGCTCAGTTCCGGATCTTTGCTGGTCAATTCGGCGTGTTGGCGGCACAGATCAGCCTTGTGAATGGGCGGTAGCTCATCGAGCAGGTCTTCCTCTTTGCGCATCTTGGCGATGACGCGCCGCGCGAGGTTGATTTCATTTGCAGATTTGAGTTGTTTTTGCAGCTTGTTGACAACTTCAAACAGCTGCGCCGCGCCGCCCAGATATTCCAACGCGTCATCACTTGCCTTCGGCATGGTACATCCTATCTCGCCCAGTGAATGTGACAACTTGGGATTGCCGGGTCGATTGAAGCAGGTACATCGATTATCATTTTATACATCGTCTCTCTGGAAAAAATCAAAGTTAAAGTGATCGCGAGCTCGAACAGTGACTCGGTTGCCGAGTCGGTTTCTAAAGCGTTATAGTCGACCCCATGGAAAAGCTTACCCCAATCGATCTCGCTGGCATCATCGAGACAGTCAAAGCCGAAGGCAAGACCCGGCGCGTTTTGTGGCAGGACTCGGAATCCATCGCGTTTTTAAGCAGCGGGCGAAAAGAGCGCTGGGATTTTCATATCGATCCGGCGGACGAAGTGACTTTGCAATTGACCGGCGTGCAGCATCTGGTCTACCGGACGGCCGATGGCAAAGAGCAAACCGCCGACATAAAGGCGGGGCAAATCCTGCTCTGCCCCGCCGGCGTGCCGCATTCGCCGCGACTCGAGGAGGACTCCTGGTTCATCGTCTTTGAGCGTAAGCGTCAATCCGGTGAAATCGATCAGTTCAAATGGTTCTGCAATAAATGCGGCGAGAACGTCTACGAAACTTCCGTCGAGG
>DATLCH010000185.1:0-7871 GCA_035526465.1 Candidatus Limnocylindrales bacterium
TGCCGGCTTCGATGTCAGTGTCGCCATCGCCGACGATCAGCGCATCTGACGGGGAAATCTGGAATTGTTGCAACACTGCATTCAACATGGCCGGGTGAGGTTTCTTCTCGGCGACACTGTCGCCGCCCAAAATCGCGTCGAACTGCTCTGCCACGCCCAACCCTTGCACGACTGCGAGCGTCAAACGGTGCAATTTGTTGCTCACCACCGCGCGCCGCTTCGAGGCAAAATAACGCAGAACGTCGTGCGCGCCCTGATAAAGCACCGTCCGATCGAGCAAGTGCGCTTCGTAATAAGTCAGAAAAATCCGCAGAACTTGGGGAAACTTATCCGAAGCTTCTTCGGGCAACGATCGTTTGAGTAGATGCTCGATTCCACGCCCCACATTCGCGTAGACGGCATGGTCGGGCAGCGGAGCAAGCTCGAACTCGCGACGCGTAAAATTGACCGAGTCGGCCAAGTCGTGGCCGGTATCCGCGAGCGTGCCGTCGAGATCGAACATAACCAATTGGAGGGATTTTTTCATCGAGAGTCAGCAAAATAGACCGCACCTTTGTCTCTGTCAAATCAGCTTTGCCAACTTAGATGAAAGTGATACTCATGAGTGGAATTAAGTTACCCAGCAAAACCTTTGGAGGTCGTTGTATGGCTCTGAATCGCGCCGCCGGTACATTGACTTTGGTCGTCATCGCAGTGCTCGCGCTGGCGAATATCGCCGCCGCCCAGAAGCTCAACACCGCCTATATCTCCACCACGCCGGGAACCTCGACCGTGATCCAGGTCGCCAAAGAAGCGCGTCTGTTCGACAAACACGGCATCGACGCCACCGTAATTTTCATCTCCGGCAGCGTGCGCGGCATTCAAGCCATTCTCGCCGGTGAAATTCCCATCGGCGAAGGCGGCGGCCCCGGACTCGCAAGCGCGCGAATCGCCGGCGGCGACGTCGTTGCCATTGCCGGCAACGTCAACGTCTTGCCCTACTATTTAGTTTCCCATCCAAGCATTAAACGGCATGAGGACTTGAAAGGTAAAATCGGCGGCACTCACATCGCCGGTACGACGGCGGAGTTCGCCCTGAAAGTCGGGCTAAAGAAAATCGGTCTCGACCCGTTGAAAGATACTAGTCTGCGCGTCATTGGCGGTGCCATTGAGCGCATGGTCGCGCTGCAAAAGGGCATCGTCCAATTCACCGTGGTCACCGAAGCCGGCAAAGCCCAGGCGGAGAAGCTCGGCTACCCCACCGTCGTCGATATGGTCGCATTGCAAATTCCGTTTCCGCAAAACGGCATTTACACGTCGACCAAGTTGATTCGTGAGAATCCGGATCTAGTGCGCCGCTACATGCGGGCCTATGTCGAGGCGCTGCACTTTTACAAAAATCAAAAGGAAGACACGTTCAAAATAATGCGCAAATACTCGCGCGTGGAGGACCGCAACGTATTGGAAGTCGCTTGGGACTGGCACGCCAGGTTCATGCCCGAGGCGCCCTACCCACCCGTCGAAGGCTACCAATTGGTGCTGAATGATATAGCGGAAAAGAATCCCAAAGCTGCTCAGGCCAACGTCAAAGAATATATCGACGCGCGTTTTGTGAAAGAGTTGGAAGATTCGGGATTTATTAAGGGGCTGTATCGGAAATGACCGTTCCAAAGGTTCCAATCGTTGCACGGGTTCCAATCCGGACCGAAAACCGTTGAAACATTTGGAACGACTGAAACGATTGGAACCATCTTATAATTTCGCCCGCGAAGCTTCTAAAACTTGATGCATTGGTTCGATGTCGATGACGAGCGACGACAGCTGCAATTTTTCGTCACGTAACGATTCCGGCACCTGGCCCATGACGTCTGCTTCGAGCATATGGTAAACCGGAATCTTCAGCGCGACTCCAGCCAGTGGCCCGGCGAAACTCGGATCGCCTTCCGTCACTGTCTCGGCAAACACTTCGACTCCGTTAGCCTCGCCGTTGCCTAATACCACGGTCAAGTTTTCCGGACCATACTGGTCCGCCAGACGCTTGATGACTCCTTGATTCTCGAAGTTCATCGCGCCTGCGGCGGTTCAAACAAAGCACTCAGTGGCCTGAAATACGACTTCATATCCCGCAGCTTCGAGACACTCGGCGATAATCGGACCCGGCACACCATCCCGTTCGCCGATGGCAATAATCTTCCTATCCTTTTGCATTTTTCCTCCACTATTCGTTGCGGTCGAGCAAAAACGAACAACCGTCCGACAGCTGGGTCATCCGGCCGAGAAACAAACTCCCTTTGGCCATGAGTAGCGCATTGCGAATCTCGCCCTTCTCGAGCGCCGCCTTAGCATGGCCTAAATACACTATCGCCGAAGGAATATGTCCCTGCGTCGGCGCATAGCCTAACATGCCGCGGCTGCGGACGAAATCATCCATCTGATTCTTGGGTATTTGCCCGCGCATCACCGCCAGGGCAGCAAGAGTGAGATAATTCGTCCGCGGCACATCGCCGCTGCCGGAGGGCACGGTGATCTCCGGGTTATGCAGCTCGACACCGTAACGGTCGACGTCAGTCAATCGCATGCCGAGCTTGGCCAGCGGCTTCTCGGCAAGTTCCTCAGCCATTGCTTGGGGCGAGCCGCCGGCACGCACTGGATGAAACGCCGCAGAGTCGAGTCGCATGCAAACCTGTCCAGCCTTGGGCAGGCTGAGGATCGCAGCGAAACTGCCGATCATGTCCTCTAAGATCGGCATATTCTTTTTCACATGGGACTCAAACTTCATTCCGAGTTTAGCCAGCGATCCGCCGGCAACCACCGCGACTTTTTTCGCCACGCCGGCTTGGATCATGCTTGCCGCCTGTACCATGGCGTACATCGGGCCGGCGCAAAATGCTTTGACATCGCATCCGGAAGCATTGCCGCAACCCACGTCCTCGGCGATCGCCTTTGCAAGGTTGCCGCCACCGCGGTTATAGCGATCCCCCACCGCTTCTTCCGAGCAACTGATGACAAAATCGACGTCGTCGGCTTTGAGTTCGAGCTGGGCCAGTACGAGGCGTAGGGCGTGAGCAGCGGAAACTTTGCCGGATAAATTTTCCAGCAACACCTCGGCTGCGAGGCTTGCGTCCTCTTCGTGCGCCGACTCGAAGGCGCCGACAAGCTGCGGTCCAGAATAAAGCGACAGGGCACCCTTGTCGCAGAGATTTTGAATATCGGCCAGAGTTTTTAAGCGCGGCGGCCTGCCGATGGAATACTTGGCGGCGTGAGCTTGAAACCACTTCTCCTCGAAGCACACCAAATCGAAGCCGTCGGCGCCGGCGAGTAAAGCATAAAACTTCGCCTGCTCCACCAGATCGCCGAACCTGCCCCGCGCCATCGCGCCTTCGATCAACTTCTCGTACCAGGGCTGCGGCAAATTGCGCAGCGTAACCGGGTCGATATTGCCGATATAGACCTGATGCGGCGCATAGCCGATGGCCGCCGGAAAATCGCGCAAGAGCTTGGCAAAATTGGCTGCGAGCGCAGGATCACCGCGCAACTCACGCAACGGTTTCGAACCGAAGCGCACCAGATCCGGGACGTGAGCCAGTGAATAGGAAACACCCTCGATACCGACTCGTAGTGGTTTTAAATTTTTCTCACTCACGCTCATCGCCTCTAATCTTGATTTACATCTATCCGCTAAAGACTTGGTGTTGCAAGAACACCGCGGCATCTTCGGCACTGAAAAAAAGCAAGTTTAAGGCGGCGATGGAATTGTTATGCGCCAAAAACTGCTCGATCGTACGCGACGACACCACTGCGGCCTCGGCCTGAGGATAGCCGTAGATTCCGGTGGAGATCGCCGGGAAGGCGATCGTATTAAGCTTGTGTAAAGTCGCCAAACTCATTGAATTAAAATAGCAGGCCGCCAGCAGATCCGCCTTATCCGCGCCGCCACTGCCGTAGACCGGCCCGACGGTGTGAATCACATAACGCGCCGGCAATTTGCCCGCAGTGGTAATCACGGCTTCTCCGGTCGGCAAGCCGCGCGGATATTGTGTGCGGCGAAGTTCTGCACAAGCGGCTTTTATCGCCGGCCCGCCGGCACGATGAATCGCACCGTCCACACCGCCGCCACCCATTAGCGAGCCATTTGCCGCGTTGACGATGGCATCAACTGCTTCCTCGGTGATGTCACCGACTTTCACCGCCACCCGGCCGGCGAGAAATGTTTGCACGATCGCCACTCTTCCTCCGTCTGTTTCATCAGCGCCACCGACGACTTAAGTTAGTGCAGGAAGTTGCAAGTCTCAAGCGATTGCCTTGACTCGCTCAAGCCAACCGCGCAAAAGTACCAACGAACCCGGTTTTTCCGAAAGGGGACTAACGATGCATGTTTACTGTGTTGCCTAACAACTAACCGGCGATTCGGTGAACTCGGTCGGCTAACTGGGCATCAATAACCAGCGTAGCTGGAGAAATTGTCGAGGTACTTTTTGGCCGGGTTAAATCGCAGCGACGAAGCGATCGGAACTCGAGATGCCGAGCCACGCTGGCCAGCTTTTTTAGCCATTCTGGCGGTCGGTGGCCTGTATGCGGCGCTCCCGGATGTCCTCACCATGGGACCCAATTGGTTTTTTCCGTCGATCGTTTTCGTGCTGCTGATTCCTAATATCGTTTCTCACCACACCGGCCGGCGTCAACTTAACAATGTGCTCGGCTTCGCAGTCGATGGCGTGCTCACCCTGGGTCTAATTTTCTCTCTCGGTCTTCTGATCGCAGCGCTGCCGACACACCGACAATCACCCATGGCGCTGCTGCTGTCGGCGGCATCTCTCTGGGTGACCAATATTATAGTATTCGCGTTATGGTATTGGCGATTGGACGCTGGTGGTCCGAATCAGCGCGATAAACGAACGGAGCATTTCGCGGGGGCATTCCTGTTTCCGCAGATGACCATGAACAATCAATCCTTGAGACAGATCGGCCAAGTCGGCTGGTCGCCGAATTTTGTCGATTACCTGTTTTTATCCTTCAACACTAGCACGGCATTTTCGCCCACCGATGTACCTGTGCTGGCGCGCTGGGCAAAAGTTTTAATGATGATCCAATCGCTTCTTTCTCTTCTTATCATTGCGCTGTTGGCAGCACGCGCCATTAACATCTTATAATCGCGCAGAGTCCATTTAGCCCGGCGCGAGTTCATTAAGTTTTGGCAGCAGTTCGGCGAATCCATGAATCACCGCCCTCGGAGCTGCGGCGCGCAGAGTCTCCTCATCGCTATAAGAATGGGGTGTCGCTAAGGCGATCGGAACGACCTCGAGAAAGGTATCGCCTACCTGGCAGCCATTCACGTTATTAGCGGCTTTGATGTAATTCGCCGTGCCGCTCAGTACAACGATACGAATATGCGGCATTTTTTGCTTGCGATAGAGGTAGTAGAAACCCTGCTCTTTGGCATAATAGGTTTGCTCGCGATCGACGATTTCCTCGAAATAACCGCCAATGCCGAACCTCTCCATTGCCTGATGCTTGTAACGCCGGCCACCGGTGGTCATCAGAATATTGCGCAGACCGGCTTCCTTAGTTTCTTTTAACGATCGCTCGATCCCCGTCTGAAACGGCGGCGGATCGACGTCATAGCCATGCTGGCGCGCGATCTGCAACGCAATTCGACGAATCTCCACTCGTTTGGCTTCATTAAATGGCAGGTTGCGATCCTTTGCGTACTCCGCGGCAAAAACATGCGGTATCAAAAACAGATCGAACGGCCCATCAGCGACTTTGCGCAATTGCTCGAAAGTCAGCGGCGGCAGGTTGTAGCGAGGCAAAATTTCATTGGCGATAACATGAACCCGCTCGATATCGGTTTCGACTGTATCGGACATTGTGCGCACGAGAAATGTTTCGACCGCCATGACTTTGCCCTCCGTCGAACGATACTAGTGAAGCCGGCTTCTAGTGGCAAGGGTTGGATGTTTCGAGATCAGAGATTCCACATAGCAATTTACAGCATTCCAGCAAATAGGTGATCTGAACTCTATGATTTCTGGAATGCGAAATAGCTATTTTTCGAAAGGTAAATTGTGCTTACGAGCGTTGTTGCACGCCTTACAACTCGGAACCACATTGCCCTTAGTCGACTTGCCGCCACGGACCACCGGAATAAGATGGTCCATGGTCAACTCCGCAGGCGCAAACTTGCCAGCGCAATGATGGCAAATACCGCTCGATCGTTTACGCTTCCACCATTGACTTTGGCGCAGCTCGCGCGCCTTTTGCCGCTCGCTGCGTATCTCTGCTTCTGACACTTCGACGAGGAAAGGAGAGGGTTCCATCAAAATTGTTTCTTAGCGGTACCAGCGTTTGAGATTCTTCAGATAGACGACAAATCCGCCGGCAACGATCAGATATAAACCGCTGCGCCAGGCAGCCCAAGCATCGCCGGCGGCGAAGTTGCGATATTCCCAGCCACTGAAGAAAACAAAGAAGATTACCGCACTGGTAATTAATATTTTGTGCGCAGTGAGCAGTTTCATGACTGCCGCTAATCAATCATAGCGAGACCGTTCAGTTCAAGTGCGCGAGCCGCCAATCGTTGCGCCAGATTCAGTTAATGTTATAGCTCGTAAGTGTCAGCTAACAGGGAGCATACGAATGATTCGAGAAACCATTAGCACCGATAAAGCGCCCAAGGCCATCGGTCCCTACGAACAAGCCGTTAGAGTCGGCGACATCATCTACACTGCTGGGCAAATACCCATCGATCCCACGACCGGGAATTTGATTGACGGCGGGATAGTCGAACAAACGCGCCAGGTTTTGGAAAATCTCAAAGCAGTGTTGGAAGCCGGCGGCGCATCCCTCGACACGGTGATCAAAGCCACGGTGTTCTTAAAAAATATGGCTGACTTCGCGGCCTTGAACGAAGTTTACGGTTTGTATTTAGGAAAGGCGAAACCAGCCCGTTCAACGGTTGCGGTCGCCGATTTGCCGCGCGGCGCTCTGGTTGAAATCGACATGGTCGCAACGATCTGAAGGCAGTCGAAGGGAACGGTGAGTTTTTAAACACACATCGCTCCGACACCTACCCACGACGGCGCGAGCTGCTGTCCGTAAATACTCGGTATTTTGCCGTCAGCGCGCCAATCCCGCCATTTGGTAAAGCAGCCGAATTCTTTTTCCAATCGGTGGATGGGTTGTTAGCAAGTTCGCCAAGCCGCTCTCACTGTCGCCCAATCGTCGTCGCAGCGGATCACTAAAGAAGAGCGGCGCTGTGCCGCGCGTCGCTTTGTTGACCGGCACAGCGGCATCGCGAATCTTTTCGAGCGCCCGCGCCAAGCCAAGCGGATTACGCGTGTATTGGGCCGCGGTGGCATCGGCTAGATATTCCCTTTGCCGTGATACTGCCATGGCCAACAGCTGAGCAATAATCGGCGACACCGCGACAAGCAGCAAAAGCGGAATAAACAGCGCGGGATTCTTACGACCATCGCCGCGCGATCTCCGCGCATGATAGGCGCCGCGCTGCCCCCAATCCGCTAGGATTGCGATACCCGCAACGAGAACGCTCACCAGCGTCATGAGGAGAGTGTCTTGGTGACGGATATGCGACATCTCGTGTGCCACCACGCCCTGAGTTTCCTCGCGATCGAGCAAGCTAAGCAGACCGGTTGTGACGCAGATGGCGGCATTTTTCTCATAGGTACCGGTGGCGAGCGCGTTGGCCGCGGCGTCATCGATGACGTAGACCTGCGGCATCCTGGCTCCGGATGCCAATGCCATTTCGCTGACGATGTTGCGCAATTCGCGCTGCTCGGCGATCTGGGTATCTAATTTTTTCGCGCCCAGGGAGCCAAGGATAAGGCCGCTGCCAGCATAGTAAGCCGTAAGCGTTGTAAAGGTCGCGAAAC
>DATLCH010000194.1:0-9231 GCA_035526465.1 Candidatus Limnocylindrales bacterium
CTTGGTGATCCTCGACGAGGATCTCAGCCCGGCGCAACAGCGCAATCTGGAAAACGCACTAAACACCCGTGTGGTCGATCGCAGTCAGTTGATCCTCGATATTTTCGCTAAGCGGGCGCGCAGCAACGAAGGCAAGCTGCAGGTAGAGTTGGCGCAGTTGGAATACTTGCTGCCTCGATTGACGCGCCAGTGGACCCACTTGTCACGCTTGGGCGGCGGCATTGGTACCCGCGGGCCCGGTGAGACGCAATTGGAGGTCGACCGCCGGCGCATTCGCGAGCGCATTGGCCATTTGAAGCGCCGCCTGACCACTGTCGAGCGCACCCGTAGCCTGCAACGCCGCGAGCGCGATGAAGTGCCCTTCGCTACGGTTGCACTGGTCGGCTACACAAACGCCGGCAAGTCGACCTTGATGAATCTGCTTACCCGCGCTGGAGTGTTTGTCGAGGATAAGCTCTTCGCGACCCTGGATCCGACGACACGAGCGCTGCGATTGCCCAACGGCGACAAGGTCATGATTGTCGACACGGTCGGTTTCATCAATAAGATTCCCCATTCATTGATCGAGGCGTTCAAGAGCACGTTAGAAGAGGTGAACCGTGCCGACCTGCTTTTGCACCTGGTCGACCTGGCCAATCCTCTCTACGAGGAGCAAATACAAATAATCGACAAAGTTTTAGGCGAGATCGGCGCCGGTGAGATTCCGACAATTCTAGTGCCGAACAAAATTGATTTGGCCGGCGCGGTTCCCTTGGCGGGTCTGAAAACAAACGGTGTCGCGCAGGTCTGTCCGATCTCGGCGTTGACCGGCACCGGTGTTGACGAACTGCTCACCGGCGTCGGTCGCATCCTGGATCAGTCCAAAGAGCGCATAGAAGTTCAGTTTTCGCCGGCGCAGAGTTGGTTGGTAGCGCTCCTGCGTGAGCGCGGCCGAGTAGTTGAAGAACACCACGATGGCGAAACCATAAAAGTCGCCGCTTTGGTCACGCCAAAGCTCGCCGGGCAGATCCGCAAAGCCTTGCGTTCGAGCCGGCCGCGCTAACGGCAGTGAAGCTTAGCCGCCGCATGCTCAACCTGCCCAACGCTCTCACGCTTATCCGTATTCTCACCGTGCCGATTTTTCTCGAGTGTCTCGCTTATCGCCTTTACTGGGAGGCGTTGGTGGTTTTTGCGTTTGGCGGTATTACCGACTTTTTCGACGGATTAACTGCGCGCTGGTTAAATCAGCAGACGGCGTTGGGCGCTTACCTCGACCCAGTGGCGGATAAGCTACTGGTGATCAGTTCGTTCATAATGCTTGGACTCATCGATGGCATACCGATGTGGCTTACGGTGGTCGTGGTGGTGCGCGATATTTTAATCGTCGTAGGCTACGGCGCGATTTATCTGCTGGTTGAAGAGAAAATGGCGGTTAGACCTAGTAGAATCGGTAAGTGGAGCACAAGTTTACAGTTGTTAACGTTGGCGGTTGCTTTGGTGGAATTGCACGATGCGACTCTGGTGCACCCTTACGTCTTGAAGGTCTTAATCGCTCTGAGCGCCTCGGCGACGGTCGCTTCAGGGCTCCAATATCTCTATCGCGGGCTCATTTGGTTGCAGAATCGGGCGCCATCGATCACTCCGCCGGGTTGACATAATCTCTGACAATTGGTAATAAAATCGATCTCTTGCAGCATTCCTGGGCTCGCACCTCAGCGCTTGGGTTGGCCAGATTTTCGCGACGATTAATAGAATGCCTCTTCTTTTCGACAATTTATCGGCCGTCAATGGCCCAATTCTTCACCCCTTTCAGGCACGTAGCTCAGTGGGAGAGCGCTTCCTTGACACGGAAGAGGTCGGCAGTTCAATCCTGCCCGTGCCTACCATCTTTTAATTTGCGGTCATGGATAGTCTTCACGTCACCTTTGTTGACGGCAACGCCGTCGACGCTCGCCCTGGTACACGGGTAGTCGAACTGGCTGCTGCCGCCGGGGCCAAGAACCTGGTCGCCGCCAAAATCGACGGTCAACTTGTCGACCTAAATCGAGTTCTCGATCAAGATTGCGTCGTCGAGTGGGTCACACCGGAGAGCCCCGAGGGCCTTGATGTTTTACGCCACTCCACTGCGCATTTAATGGCGCAGGCGGTGCAGAGCCTTTTCCCCGGCACCCAGGTCACCATCGGCCCAACTATCGCCGATGGTTTCTATTACGACTTCAAACGCGATCAAGCGTTCTCGCCCGAAGATCTTGAATTGATCGAAAAGCGAATGCAGGAATTGGTCAAAGCCAACTTGAAAGTCGTGCGCGAGGAACTGCCGCGGCAGAAAGCCATCGAGCTATTTCGCAGCATGGGCGAGGCCTACAAGGTCGAAATCATCGAGGGTATCGCCGCCGAAGAGGTCTCGCTGTATCGGCAGGGGGATTGGGTTGACCTGTGTCGTGGCCCTCATGTGCCATCCACCGGTTCGATAAAAGCCTTCAAGTTGACCAGCATTGCCGGCGCTTATTGGCGCGGTGACTCGCGCAACGAACAGTTGCAACGGATTTACGGCACTGCGTGGGCAACTAAGAAAGATCTCGACGCTTACTTGCAGCGCATCGAAGAGGCCAAGCGGCGCGATCATCGACGCCTTGGGCCGGCATTGGATCTATTCTCGATTCATCCGATCGCCCCGGGATCGCCTTTTTTCCATCCCAAGGGGACGATCATTTACAATATTCTGATTCAGTACATACGCGATCTGTACAAGCGCTTCGGCTACTCGGAAGTGGTCACGCCGCTGATCTATAAGACTGAGCTGTGGAAAACCTCTGGGCACTACGAAGCTTTTCATGATGATATGTTTTTGATGAACGTTCACGACGGGGAGTACGGCGTCAAGCCAATGAATTGTCCGGGCCATTGTTATCTATTTAGTTCGCGCAAGTACTCCTATCGCGATCTGCCGATACGGTTCGCCGACTTCAGCCGCTTACACCGATTTGAGCCTTCCGGCGTGCTGTCGGGCTTGACGCGGGTGCGCTCCTTCGCGCAAGACGACGCGCATATCTACTGTACGCCCGAGCAATTGGACGGCGAGCTTGAGCAGTTCGTGACCATGACTCGGGAGGTTTATAGGGTATTCGGCTTCGAGCGCATCGAAGTAACTTTGCAAACCCGCCCGGAAAAGTTTCTTGGCCGTATCGAGTTGTGGGATGCCGCGGAGGCGGCTCTGCGGCGGTGTCTCGAGCGCTCGGGTTTTTCCGTGAAGATCTTACCTGGGGAGGGGGCTTTTTATGGTCCCAAAATCGGATTCGATTTCCGCGATGTCCTGGAGCGCTCCTGGACGTTGGCGACCGTGCAGATTGATTGCGCTATGCCCGAGCGCTTCGGTCTGAAGTACGTGACCGCCGATGGCACCGAGGCATCACCCGTGATGTTGCATCGGGCGGTTTTGGGCTCAATCGAGCGTTTTATTGCGATCTTGCTGGAGCATTGCGCCGGGGCATTTCCGCTGTGGCTCGCCCCCGTTCAATTGAAAGTTCTGACCGTTACCGACGATCATAAAGAATACGCCGTTAGAGTCGTTGATCTGTTGAAAGGTGACGGATGGCGCGTTGAATTCGACGCTCGCAACGAAAAGCTCGGCTATAAAATTCGCGAGGCTCAACTCGCCAAAATCCCGTATGCCGTCATTATTGGCGATAAGGAAGTCGCCGCGGAATCAGTGGCGCCTCGGCGGCGCGGCGGCGAAAACGTCACGCCACTTCCGGTGTCAGAGTTCATGAGGAATCTCCACGCCGAGGTTGCACAAGAAATCGGAGAGGCATAGAAATACAAGATCATGCTGCACGCAGTAACTACGGAGGTGTCTTATCGCTAGAGAAGCGCGAATCAATCATCAAATTCGTGCCCGTGAAGTCCGCATCATCGGCTCAAAAGGCGAACAGCTTGGAGTGATGCCATTGCACGAGGCCCTGAAGCAGGTGGAAGCCTTGGAGCTGGATCTGGTCGAAGTCGCGCCGGACGCACAACCGCCGGTTTGCCGAATGATGGACTACGGCAAATTTCGTTACGAGCAAAAGAAGAAACAGCATGGACCCAAAAAGACCGTGGTCGAGATCAAGGAAGTTAAAATGGGCTCGCGCACGGACGGTCACGATGTCGAGCACAAGGTCAAAAATATTCGCAAGTTTATCGAAGAGGGCCAGCGTGTGAAGGTGTCGGTGTTTTTCCGCGGCCGCGAGATCACCCATCCCGAGCTGGGACGGCAGATGCTCAGCGGTGTCGTTGAGTTGGTGCAGGATGTCGCAAAGGTCGACATCCAGCCGCGTCTCGAGGGCCGCAGCATGGCTATGCTACTGACACCCAAGTGAACTTAAATTGAAGTGAACGAGAGGGAGTGAAAGTGCCAAAAATTAAAACCAACCGAGCAGCAGCGAAGCGTTTTCGTGTGACAGGGAGCGGCAAGATCAAACGCAACAAGGCTTACAAGCGCCATATCTTGTCGTCCAAAGGTAAAAAGCGCAAAAGAAATTTGCGCAAGGGCACCACCGTGGCGGCGGTCGAAGCCAAGAACATCCGTCAGATGATTCCGTATAAATAACCGCCGGGTGGCTGCGAATTAGCAGGGCGCGTGATGCACACGACCCTGTACCCGGGCGGTTGAAAATCTCGATTGAGAGGAGTTTGTAAAGTGCCTAGAGCTAAAGGTGGAAGCAAGTCGCGACAGCGACATAAGAAAATAATGAAGCTTGCCAAGGGATACGTCGGCGGTCGCGGCCGTCTGTATCGCTCGGCGCGCGAGACGGTCGAACGAGGATTGGTGTTTGCGTATCGTGACCGGCGTGTAAAAAAACGTACTTTCCGCGGCCTGTGGATCATTCGCATCGGTGCTGCGGCAAAGCTAAACGGAATGTCTTACAATCAAGTGATTAGCGGCCTGAAGAAGGCCAATGTCGAGATTGACCGCAAAATTCTTGCGGAAATTGCGATTGCCGACATGCCGGGCTTCGGCCGCTTGGCGGAAATCGCTAAAGCTCACCTGAGCCAGTAACCACTCTTCGTTTCAGTGCCATGACCGATTCCCTGGAAGCTCTCCGAGGAGAGGTTCTGGAGCGCATCCAGCAAGCTAACTCCGGCAAGGAGCTTGAACAGTTGCGCGTCGAGACTTTGGGACGCAGCGGTTCGATCACTTTGCTTTTGCGCGGCCTAAAAGACCTGCCGGCAGAAGAACGGCCGCGCATGGGCGAGCGGCTAAACCAGTTACGTCGCGCTCTCGAGGAAGAGCTTGATGCGCGGCTGGACTCGGTCAATCGGCAAGCGAAATCACGAGCGCTCGCCGAAGAGCAAATCGATATCACTCTGCCAGGGACGCGCTTTAAGCGCGGCCACATTCATCCTCTCACGCTGGTGATCGACGAGATCATCGACATCTTTTACGGCATGGGCTTCGAGATCGCCCGCGGACCGGATATCGAAGACGATTATCATAACTTCGAAGCGCTCAATATTCCCAAGGACCATCCGGCGCGTGACATGCAGGATACTTTTTTTGTCCCGGGCGGCAATTTGCTGCGAACCCATACTTCGCCGGTACAGATTCGCACCATGGAGAGTCGTAAGCCGCCCCTGCAGATAATTGTTCCCGGCGCCGTCTACCGGCATGACGACGATGCGACCCATTCGCCGATGTTCCATCAAGTCGAAGGGTTCATGGTCGACAAAAATATTTCATTTTCGGATCTAAAGGGCGTGTTGACTCATGTGTTGCGGGAAATCTTCGATCGTGACGCCGGTGTGCGTTTTCGGCCGAGTTTTTTTCCGTTCACCGAGCCTAGTGCCGAGATCGATATTCAATGCGTGATCTGCGGCGGTGGCGGCACTTTGCGCAGTGGCCAAGTATGCCGGGTTTGCAAGGCGAGTGGCTGGTTGGAAATTCTTGGCGCCGGCATGATCGACCCTGCGGTGTTCAACGCGGTCGGCTACGACCCGGAGGAGTTTACCGGATTTGCCTTCGGCATGGGTGTCGAACGAATCGCCATGCTGAAGTATGGCGTCGACGATATCCGTTTGTTTTTTCAAAATGATCTCAGGTTCTTGCGGCAGTTTAATTAACGGAACCATGGAGTAGGTAAGTGCGGGAGTGTAGAATTCAAAACTCATTACCTCACTGAGCGAGCGTTTCGACACTCCTAGTCTATGAAATTTACCCTCAACTGGCTTAAAGAATTCGTCGATTTCGACGGCAGCGCCGATGAGCTTTCCAAACTACTCACGATGGCAGGGTTGGAAGTGGAGTCGTTTACGTCGCTGCGCGAGCCCGATAACCAGCGCGAAGATTGGCTGTTTGAAATCTCCGTGACGCCCAACCGCGGTGACTGTCTCGGCGTGCTGGGAATTGCGCGGGAAGTTTCCGCCTTGACCGGTGGTGCTGACGTGCGGTTCCCGCCTGTTCATGCCAGCAAAAATGATTCTACCACCCGTAAGCGCATTGCGATCACGATCGAGGAGGGCGCCCCGTGCGCCCGTTACTCGGCGCGCATCGTTGACGGTATCGAGGTCGCGCCGTCGCCCGCTTGGCTGCGCTTTCGGCTAGAAGCCTGCGGGATTCGCGCGATCAATCGCATAGTCGATGCGACAAATTACGTCATGCTTGAAACCGGTCAGCCGCTGCACGCTTTTGATTTGGCGCGGCTCACCGCCGGGCAAATCGTCGTCCGCAACGCTCGTAAGAATCTTAAATTTGTAACTCTGGACGGTATTGAGCGCGAGCTGGCCCCCGACGACTTGGTGATTTGCGACGGTGACACTCCCGTGGCGATCGCCGGAGTCATGGGCGGTAGTAATTCTGAAGTCAGCGACGCCACTCAGTCCATACTTCTCGAGAGCGCTAATTTTGCGCCGGCTGCGATTCGGCGAACCGCCAAGCGGTTGGCCTTGCATAGCGAAGCGTCGCATCGTTTTGAGCGCGGGGTCGATCCCGAAGGGACGATCCGAGCGCTCGACCGGACAGTGCAAGTTTTACTTGAGAACGGCGGCGGTCATCCTTCGCTCGGAGTGGCGGATTGCTACCCGAACATTATCGCGCCTGTGAAGCTGCGCCTGCGCGACCAGCGCATTGAAAAACTTTTAGGCATTGGTATCGAACCGAAACGAGCCGAGACTCTACTGCGTTCTCTGGGGATGAAGACGAGCCGGCATCCCAAATATTTACACGTCATCGTGCCAACCAGCCGTCCGGACCTTACTCGAGAAGTTGACCTGATCGAAGAAGTGGCCCGGTTGCACGGCTACGACAAGATTCCGACGACTTTGCCGCAGCTGCGGCCCACCGGCGGTACGAGGGATGCAAAGCTCATCGCAGAGCGCAAGCTGCGGCATTTTTTTGCCGGCGAAGGCTTTGTCGAGACTATCAACTTGCCATTCACGTCGGACTCTCTCAACAATTTGTGTTCGGGAATTTGGGAGGGTCGCCAAAGCGCTGTGCCATTGCTCAATCCATTGGCTAAGGAAAATAGTGCGATGCGCCAAAGCCTGTTACCCGGATTGATCGAGAGCTTACGAGTGAATTTGGCGCACAAGACGACGGGTTTTTACGGCTATCAACTAGGAAAAGTTTTTCGCTGCAACCCAGAAGGCGGCTATGAAGAACGTTTGTGCGTTGGTGCGGTTATGCATGGGAGGCCGGCACTTGGCGGTCTGCAGCGCAAAGAAGGCCCGGTAAATTATCTCGAATGCAAAGGAACGGTCGAAGGACTATTCGATCTATTCGGTGTCGGCGATTCGATAGGTTGGAATCGCACCGAATCGGCTATTCTGCATCCCGGACGGGCAGCGCAAATTGTTTTCAAAGAGCATCGAATTGGGCTAATCGGTGAGCTTCATCCGGACATCTCAGAGCAGCTAGAAGTCCCGCAAGTTTATGTATTTGAACTTGACTTCGAGAAACTGCTTGAGTATGCTCCGCGGCAAATGGCAGTTCGAGCGCTGCCTAAATTCCCATCCATAGAGCGAGACTTTGCCATTGTCGTAGATCGTGATTTCGTCTCGGAACGAATTGTCAATTGGATCAAAAACCTTGGCGAGTCTTTAATTGAGTACGTCCAAGTGTTCGATCAATATATCGGCGCACCAATTCCAGACGGCAAAAAAAGCTTAGCTTATAATATCTCATACAGAGCAGAGGACCGAACACTTACGGACAGTGAGGTCAATCCATTACATCAAAGTTTGATCGACCGAATCGGCAAAGAATTCGCTGTCGAGCGGCGCAGCTAGCCGGACCGCGCTGCAGTACAGCGAGGAGGTGAGACATGACCAAAGCGGAAATCATTACGCGCATTTATGAAAAGGTGGGCTTTTCAAAAAAGGACGCCACCGATGTCGTCGAGGCGACATTCGATATTATCAAGGGCTGTTTGGAGAAAGGCGACAAAGTAAAAATTTCCGGCTTCGGTAACTTTGTCGTCAATACCAAACGTCCGCGCAAGGGTAGAAATCCCCAAACCGGCGATGAGATCATCATCGACGGCCGCAAAGTCTTGACCTTTAAGGCCAGTCAAATCATGAAAAAGAGCCTCAATACGATGGGATCTTCATCGTCGGTTTCGGCGCCCGACGCGCCTGCGTCGGAGTAGGTTCAGACGAATGACGCCCACACTGCCGGAGAAAATCTATTTTAAAATCGGTGAGGTCAGTCAGATTGTCGGAGTAGAGCCGTACGTACTGCGTTATTGGGAAACCGAGTTCGATCTTCTCAAACCCTCCAAGGCGCCCTCGAAACATCGACTCTACAAGAAACGCGATGTCGAACTCTTACTCGACATCAAGCGGCTGCTTTATACGGAAGGTTTTACCATCGAAGGCGCGCGCAAAAAGTTAAGAGAAGTAAAGAAAGAAGAAAAAGACCAGCTGAAACTGCCGCTCGCCGAGCAAAAATACAAAACCGCGTTGATCAAAGTCAAAAAAGATCTCGAGGCGCTGCGTAAGCTGGTGTCATAGAAAACAGAGTTCTTGCCCGCAAAAGACAATTTTAATTCGCTACCGCTTAACCAATCTTCGAGTTATTTGCCTTCTATCACTCAATGTTCTAGGTGTTCCGGAAACCCTCGTCCCCGTTGAAAGCTACACGTAGGCGTTGTGCTAATAGTGGAGCCAGAGTGCGTGCGTTGTTGCCGCTTATCATGTCACCGGAATCCTTACCTGGCAAAGCATGAAAAGAGATCGGACCGCGCGACAGTGTGGCCCACCGAGAACTTTTGGCGAAAC
>DATLCH010000199.1:0-4719 GCA_035526465.1 Candidatus Limnocylindrales bacterium
TGTGACCACGCTTTGACGCAAGACTTTCATAGGTTGCGATCCCCGACGACACATCGCCGTCGTAAATTTTTTTGCCGCTCTCTAACACCACGACCCGGTCGCACACGCGGTTGATGTCGATCATGTTATGCGCGACGACCACGATTGACTTGCCGGCGTCTTTCATCTCGAGCAAGTGCTGAAAACATTTCATGCGAAACCCAGTGTCGCCGACCGCCAGCAGTTCATCGATCAAAAAGATATCCGGGTTCAACTGCGCCGCCACGGCAAAGCCGAGCCGAACGTACATGCCGGAGCTGTAGGTTTGCACCGGCGCGTCGATGGCGTCGTCGAGCTCGGCGAAGTCGACGATCTCGTCGAACTTGGCGTCGATCTCGCTCTTAGAAAACCCGAGCACTGCTCCGTTGATGTAAATATTCTCGCGTCCGGTGAGAATCGGGCTGAAACCGGCGCCAAGCTCGATCAGGGCACCGACGCGGCCGCGCATGGTGATTTTCCCTTTGTCCGGACGAACCAGACCGTTTAGCATTTTAAGCAGCGTGCTCTTGCCCGCGCCGTTATGGCCGATCAGACCGACGCACTCGCCCGGCCGTAGCTCGAACGACACATTATCGACGGCGAGAAACTCAGCGCGGCGCAGGCGTAATTCGCCGTTGCCATTGTGCGCCGCCAATTCCGCCCCAAGATCGACCAGACCGTACCACAAGGAATGACGCAGGCGGCGGCAATATTTCTTCGAGACCTGATCGACTTGGACGATTGGAGTCTCATCCATAGCTAGGCGCTCATCCGCTCTAGCAAGATGGGCAGAGCCAGACGATAAAGCAGCCAGCCGATGAGAAGAGTAGAACCCGCCAAGACTGAGGCGATCTGAAATCCCGCCCAATGTTCCGGCGGCACGGATAATAGCCAAGCCCTCGTGGTATCCAAGATGGGACCGACGGGGTTCAATATCCAAGCCCCCCAAGCTGGCCAGGATTGCGGCGCGGGATAGAGAACCGGCGTAAGAAACATCCAAAGGTATAGGACAAACGGCAACCCCTGTCCGACATCATGGTAAAGAATACCGATGGGCGTGAGCACGAGGCCAAGGCCCACACCTAAACCGATGAGGACGATTACACCGAACGGAACCAAAAACATCGACAACGATACGCCGATATTGAACCACCACAATCCCACTAAGAGCAAAGCAAACCGAATAACGAAGCCAAACAACACTTCGCCAACACCGGCGATCACCAGCGCCTCACGCGGAAAATTCACTTTCGTCAGAATGGTGTGAGATTGCTGCACCATGCGCAAGGGCATGCCAATGGCGTCGCAGAAAACTTGCCAGAGAATCAAACCGGCAAACAGAAACAGCGCATAGGGCGCTGCCGTTTGGCCGACGGTGAAGTACCCGCTCTGGCGGAGAAACACAAATACGGTAGTCGAGAGAACCGGCGGTAAGAACGCCCAGATGTAACCGAGCGCGGTATGCCGGTAACGCGAACTGAGGTTACGCGCCAGCAAGCGCCAAGCCAGTTCGCGCGATGCCGCGATATCACAGATCATATTACGGAACAGACGAGCAGGATCGGTCAGCTGCGATGCTGGCGTGTATTCGCAGATCGTTTGTGAATTTGCCCGTTGGTTCATGCGATTTTTGTGGATTTTAACGACTGAAAATGTATTCTACTCGCTGCATAGTAGTTGATCAACAAAATTCCGTTCACGACTCCACCCGGTCCACAAGGTTTGTGAACCTCTTGGCGCGCCAAAACTCACGCTGGTAATCTCCACTAAATATCGACTATGAGCCGGCCCCCTTCGCTCAAAATCCTTTTTCTGACATCAAGCTATCCGCGCCATGAGCATGACGTCGCGTCGGTTTTTCTTCACTACTTCGCTAGCTCGTTGGTGGCGCGCGGCAACCAAGTTCATGTGCTGGCGCCGGCAGAAGGCAAGGACGGGGTTGCGGCCGACGGCGCCATTACAGTGCACCGATTCCAATACTTTCCGCAAAGGTGGCAGAAGCTCGCATACGGCTCCGGCATTATGCCCAATCTCAGCCGCTCGCCCCTACTTTGGCTGCAAGTCCCTTTCTATGTCTTGTCAATGATTTTGGCGCTGGTGCGGCTAATGCGTCAGGAAAAATTCGATGTGCTCCACGCCCATTGGATTTTGCCGCAAGGCTTAATCGCCATAGTCGCTAAATCAATCCAACCGATCCCACTGGTGACCACGGCGCATGGCGCTGATGCTTTCGCGCTCAACGGCCGATTGAACGGATTCATAAAACGGCTGGTAATTTCAAAGAGCGATGCTTGGACCGCTAACACGGAAGCAACCTGCGCCGCGGTCGAGACTAACTACTCCAGGACCTCGGCCCGGATTATTCCGATGGGCGTCGAAATCGAGCGGTTCTCCAATGGCGATCGCAGCGCTCTGCGTGGATTGGTGGATCAAAGTGAGTTTTTGTTGCTCTTTGTCGGCCGGCTCGTCGAAAAAAAAGGCGTCGACGATTTGCTCCGGGCCCTCGCGTTGTTGCCAGCCGCTTTCAGGTCACGAACCAGGCTTTGGATTATCGGCGAAGGTGATCTTCGTTCGACGCTGGAAAAAACTGCCGTGGATTGCGCCATCGATCAACAGGTTCGTTTTTGGGGCGTCGTGCGCAACCAGGATTTGCCAGATTATTATGCGGCTGCCGATCTTTTCATTGCTCCATCAATCGAGGCTAAGTCGGGCGATACCGAAGGGCAAGGCGTCGTTTTGTTAGAAGCGTTTGCGGCTCGGTTGTGCGTCATAGCGACCCGCTGCGGCGGCATCGACGCTGTCGTGCGCGACCAGCACACCGGCATTCTTGTGCCACCCAACGACCCCGAACGGATCGCTGCAGCCATCGAAACATTGATTACGGACACCGCGCTACGAACCAGGCTTGCCGACAATGCCTTCGCCGAAGTTAGGGAACGCTACGATTGGCGATACATTGCCGGAGAGTTCGACAAGCTCTACCGGCAATTGGTATCGTCAGCTGCATTTGTCACGGATTAAGGCGGTATGCGGTCATCCGTCATCATGGCGGCGACCCGCGTCTTGGCGTTCCATACGCAGCAGCGCAATCTGCTCCGAAATCAGTCCCAACATGAAAATGATCACCGACGTAGTCAACGCGAACACCGACATATTGGTAAAACGATTTTGGGTAACATACGTGTAGATGTAATTGCCAATTCCACCAAGGAAGAAAAACACGCTCACTGGCAAAAAAATTCGGAACGGCGCAAACAACGTCGCGATCTTGGTAATGATCAATAGGAACCGTATGCCATCCGTCACCAAGCTGATCTTACTCTGGCCCGCGCGGTAAAGTGTCTGGATCGGCACATACTTGATGGTCAATCCAGAGCGCAGGAAAGCCAACGTCAATGTCGTCGGGTAAGAAAACGTATTGGGCAGCAGGTCGATGAAACGCAGCGCATCACGCCGGCGCATTGCGCGAAATCCAGACGTCAGATCCTCCACCTTGAAGTGCGTCACATACGACGCGAGCAGATTGTAAACCATGTTGGCCAGGTTGCGGTGCATGCGTAGTCTGGAACCTTTGGCGCGCGCGCCGACGACCATGTGAAAAACGTCCGCATCAGCCAACAATTTGGGAATATCTTCAGGTTTGTGCTGACCATCGCCGTCCATCAAAACGATGAACTTCCCCTTGGCGGCGCGCATACCGCTCTTTATCGCCGCACCGTTGCCGATGTTGTAAGGATGGCGCACCACGTTGGCCCCCGCGGCCATGGCGATCTCGGCACTGCCATCGCAAGAGCCATCATCCACGACGAGGATTTCACTGTCGGGCAATTCGATTGCGCGAATCCGGCCTATTAGCTTTTTCAGATTCTCCGCTTCGTTGAAAATGGGAATGATAACTGAAGTTTCGACTGGATTAGCCATTCAATTGATAGACCGCGTGACCGCTCTCACGGAAGCTCAGCCGTAGCCGATTGGCAGTGAATTCATTCCACAAACGCGCTTGATTGGGCGTAAGATTATTGTTCAAAAACCTGCTCAGTAGATCCTCGCGGGTCATGAGGTGAGTGATCTGTTTTTGCCTGAACGACTGCGCCAACTGCTCGGTGTTTTTGGCGTTGCGAATCGCCCCCAAAAGAAATCCTGGAAGATCTGCGCCATCGTGAAAATAGTTTCGCTGGCAATAGTACGCTCTCCGGCCGACAAAGAGAAGATAAATTCTCGCATTCGCGGGGGTTTCTCGGTTGATAAAGCGAAACGTTGAATATTCCGGCAGCGTTCGTGAGAGATAATCATCGCGGCTCTCCTCGCCGATGAGATAAGGCCAAGGGGCCGCTTCCGCAATGTACTTCCACAGATATACGCCATGCCATGCGGCGAACACGAATAACCCGGCGAACAAAATGACCGGCCGCTTGATGCGGGTGTAGATATTGAATACCCCGTAAACCAACAGGATGATCAGCGGCGGGACCATTGGCAGCACGTAGCGCACGCGCAAATCGACCAAAAATATCCCATACAAAAGCGTCAGTAGGAAAAACCCAGCGAGCAATTTTTTGTCTTCACACCACTTACCCCGGAAAGCCCAGGGCAATAGAACAATCAGAATCGGCGTCAGAACGCCGTCGAAGAACTGCGGATTATCATCCCGACCAGAAAAAAACAGCCGCAGCGGCAGCGCAACGATATGCCATAGGTCTT
>DATLCH010000201.1:0-4945 GCA_035526465.1 Candidatus Limnocylindrales bacterium
GTTTCGCAAAGGGGTGGAGAGCGGCGACTTGAAACAGTGCGATACCTTCGCCGCCCGCGGTGTAATGTAATCGCTAGCTCGCGGTCTTCGCCCCTTCGGTAATTCCGGTAATGTCGGAGCTAACACGTCTGGTCCAGCGAAATTTTCTACTTCGTTGGGCAGCCGCACTACTCTGACCGACAACACAAGATAGTAGCGATATTACTCGACGACTTGGAGTTCAATGAGAACTAATCCAGGCTCGTTTAACTGTGTCTAAAGCAGTTCGGCCGGATGCTTTGCTCCGCGTCCGGCCAAGTGCTCAATCTGCTGCCGGCAGGAAATCCCCGGTGCGACCACTTCTACTTCGGCACCGGCGCTCTCAACTGCCGGCACCAAGCGGCGATTGCCGATTTTGATCGACAGATCGTAGTGTTCTTTTTCGAAACCGAACGAGCCTGCCATACCGCAGCAGCCCGAGTCGATTTCATTGACTTCATAACCTGCGGCGCGGAGCATCGCCACCGTTGGCGCAGTGCCCACCAGGGCTTTTTGATGACAGTGGCCGTGCAGCAGAATTTTTTTGCCTCTGCCGACAGGTCGCAGCGTCATTCTGCCGGCATTCACTTCCCGCATAACAAATTCCTCGAGTAAAAAACTATTGAGCGCGACTTTCTTTGCTGCCGGGCTGCGAATGAACTCGGGATATTCGTCGCGCAAGGTTAACAAACACGACGGCTCCAAACCAACGATCGGCGTTCCCTTTTCCGCGTAAGGCGCGAGCCGGTCGATATTCCACGCGGAATTTTCCTTGGCTTGGCTGAGCATCCCTTTGGAAATCATCGGCCGGCCGCAGCACTTCTTGTCGATGAGAATAACCCGATAGCGACTGTGCTCGAGGAAGCGCGTAGCGGCGATGGCCACTTCGGGAGTGTTGTAGTTGTTGAATGTGTCGTGGAACAAAACCACTTCACCGTTGGAGCCGTCTCCCTCCGCCTTGTGCGCGCGAAACCAATGTTCGAAAGTCTCGCTGGCGAATTGTGGCAGCGGGCGGCGCCGATCGATGCCGGCGACAAACTCCATGAGCCAGCGGTTGACCGATGAACCGGCGAGCCAATTGGAAATCGGCGCAAGAGTCGAACCGATGTGGTTGAGAGCGGCGATCCCCCCGAAGATGCGGTTGCGCAGCGGCAAACCGTTCGCCCGGTGATAGTGGTCGAGGAACTCGTATTTAAGTTTCGCCATGTCGACATTGGACGGGCACTCGGCCTTGCACGCTTTGCACTCGAGGCAGAGATCCATCACATCGTGCAAACGCTTGCCGGTAAACTCATCCTTGGGCACCAGGCCTGCGATGACGTTGCGCAAGGCGTTGGCCCGTCCGCGCGTGGAGTGCTCTTCGTCGAGAGTGCCCATGTACGAGGGACACATCGTCCCGTCGAGCTTCTTGCGGCACTCACCCATGCCGCTGCACATCTCCACCGCCCGCGCAAAGCCGCCTTGATCGCTAAAATCCAAGATTGTCTGCGGCTCCCAGGTTTTATATTGCGGGCTAATTTTCAACGATTCGGTCATCGCCGGTGCATCGACGATCTTACCGGGATTCATAATATTTTTTGGATCGAAGGCCCGCTTGATCTGGCGGAAGCCCTCGTAGATTGCCGCGCCGAATAGTTTCTGATTGAAGTGGCTTCGTGCCAAACCGTCGCCATGTTCGCCCGACATAGAGCCGTTGAACTCGAGCACGAGATCCGAGATGGCGTCGGCGATCGAGACCATTTTGCTCTTTTCGCTGCTCTCTTTGAGGTTAATCAGAGGACGAATATGCATGCAGCCGACGGAACAGTGGCCATAGTATCCGGCCACGGTATCGTGACGACCAACCACCTCGCGAAACCGCCTGATAAACTCAGGCAATTTTTCCGGCGACACCGCAGTATCTTCGACAAAAGCAATCGGTTTCTTATCGCCCTTGGTCCCAAGCAATAGACCTAATCCGGCTTTGCGCACGCCCCAAATCGCTTTCACTTCGGCCGGTTCAAACGCGAGAGTCGAGGCATAACCGATCTTCTCGCGCTTGCGCAGCGCTTCGAGTCTTTCCACCTGGGCGCGCACCTGCGCTTCGGTCTCACCGGCGTACTCGACCATCAAAAGAGAATCGGGCGTGCCTTGAACGAAGCCCAACTTGCGCGACTGCTCGATATTAGCGCGCGCCAAGTTGAGAATCATTTTATCGGTCGATTCCATGGCGTAGGGTTTGGTTTGCAAAACAGCTTGGGCGCATTCGAGCGCCTCGATATCGTCATTGAAATGAATCACATCCATCGCCGTCCACTTGGGTTTATGCACCAGCCGCATCTTGGCTTCGACGATGGCCGCCAATGTCCCTTCCGAACCGACGATCATGCGCGCTAAATTGAATGGCTGAGGTTTAACGAACTCGTCGAGATTGTATCCCGAGACGCGCCGCATGATTTTTGGATAACGCGCCAGGATCTCCGGCTTATGCTGCTGCGCCAGACGATAAACTTCTCGATAAGCCCGCCCCTCAAGGGTGTCTGCTTTGCTCTTGTGTTCGACTTCCGCCGGCGCGAAGTCCTTGAGTACGACCTCGTTGCCGTCGGCCATGAGCACCGTCAGCTCGAGAACATGGTCGAGTGTCTTGCCGTAAGTCAGCGAGTGCGCCCCCGACGAGTTGTTGCCGATCATTCCGCCGATGGTGGCGCGATTGGAGGTCGAGGTATCCGGCCCGAATTGCAAGCCTAAAGCGCGCACGTAAGCGTTCAGCTCATCTTGCACCACCCCCGGCTGCACCCGGCACGACAGTTCCTCTTCGTTGACTTCCAAAACGTTCTGCATGTACTTGGAAAAATCCAAGACAATCGAGTGACCGACGGCTTGACCCGCAAGTGAGGTGCCGCCGCCGCGGGAAAGCACGGAGACGCCCAGGCGATTGGCAACTTCGAGCACTGCTTGCACGTCCCTTTTATGGCGCGGCACAACCACGCCAATGGGCTCGATCTGATAAATCGATGCGTCGGTGGAATACAGCAGCCGCGAATATTTGTCGAAGCGAATATCGCCCTCGATGCGCTTCTTGAGCTCCGCTTCGATCTCAAAATAATCCCGGCCGATGCTAACGCTCATGATCGCCTCGCATTGAGAACTCCGCATTGCAAACTTTGATCCTTGAAAAGTTCACCCCCACCTCAATACCATCACCCCAAGCACGACCAGCACCGCAGCCATACCGTCGCGCCAACCCACCGCCTCGATGCCTCTAAGCGTAGTCTTCACCAAGAAAAAACTGACGATCGGCTGGGCGCTCCAGACCGGTGCGGCCACCGAAGCGGGCGCGTGGATCAAGGCTTTGAGCGTCATGATCGAACCGATGGCGTATAGGAACCCCGCGGCAATAAAGCAGAGGAGACTGCTCGCGGCGATTCTTTCAGGTTTGAATTCGATCTTGAGCAAGCTCCCCAAGGTCACAAGCAGCAATAGTCCGGTGGCGTGCATAACCAAGGCGCCCATCACCGGCGTGCCGCCGTTCTCGGTACCGAATTTCTTCAACACCGGCACGATGCCATAGCAGATCGTCGCCATCACTGAGGTGAGAGTTAGAATTTTGCGCTGGACGCGCCGGTCATCTTGAGCGTCTGTGTCGGTTACGAAAAACACGCCGGAAATTATCAGCACCACGCCGATCAAGACACCTAGCGTCAGCGGCTCACCCAAGAACAGCGCCGCCAGCAGTACCGTGATCAGAGGAGAGGAGTTGTTGAGCGACTGCGCCCGCGACGCGCCGATTTGATCGACGGTTTTGACGAACAGTGTGCGGCCGAGATAAGCACCCACGACACCCGTACAAGCGAAAATTAAAATCGCCAAAAATGGAATACTTCCGGCAAACAGTTCGCCCTCGACAAGCGCGGCGGCGATCAAAGTGGCGAGAATCGTTGCCTGTTGATAAAGCGTGGCTGCGCTGACGTCGGCATGGATCAAACCGCGCTTGACCAATACCGGACTGGTACCCCAGAAAACCCCGGCGATGACGGCGTAGAAGATCCCGGTTTCCACGTTGGCCGATTAAGTCGACAGCGCGGCGCGCGCCGCTGCGAAAACGCTTCGGAACATCGGCCGGGTAAGCTTGCCGGTAAAAGTATTCTGCTGGCTTGGATGATAAGAGCAAATCAAACGCAAAGTGCCGGGGAACTGAAATGCGGCGCCGTGGCCGAATTTCGGGCGCGGCTGAGCTAGGCCAACACCGGAATCTCGATAGGCCGCAAGAAATGCATCGAAGGCAATTTTGCCGAGCACAATCACCACTTGAACATTTTTTAAAAGCCGCAATTCCTCAACCAAGTACGAACGGCACCGGCGGAACTCGATGAGGTTTGGCTTATTCCCTGGCGGCGCGCAGTGCACCGCTGCAGTGATATAGCAGTCGATCAGTTTGAGACCGTCGCCTTGATGATCGGAATTGGGCTGACTGGCAAAACCGGCCTCATGAAGAGCCCCGTAAAGCCAATCGCCACTGCGATCGCCAGTGAACATCCGTCCGGTGCGATTGCCGCCATGAGCCGCCGGTGCCAAACCGACGATCAGGACGCGCGCTTTGGCATCGCCGAAACTAGGAAGCGGATTGGCCCAGTAGTTCTGCCCGGTATAGCGTCGCGGCGGGTTTTTCGCCGCCGCTTCGCGCCAACGCACTAGACGCGGACACTTGTGGCAGCCAACGATGCGTCGATTCAGTTCGGCGACAGCGCTCATAGTCATAGTTTTGCAATCATTAGTTAGATTGAAATGTTTTTCCGGACGCTAGCAGTCGGTGGTGTTTTTGTCTATCGCAGCCGCCTTTAGTTGTTCTATCCATTACCGGCCGCATCAAGATAACATGTCTGTGCTAACGCCATCGCGAAACGTAGAGTCTGATTGTCACACAGTGTCCGCGTTGCGCTCCCAAAGA
>DATLCH010000210.1:0-3161 GCA_035526465.1 Candidatus Limnocylindrales bacterium
AATCGTGCTGGCTTTCGGCGCGCTGGGTTGGATCATGGAAAAACTCGACTGGCCCAGACCGCCGGTGCTATTGGGACTGGTGCTCGGTCCGCTGGCGGAAAATCGCCTGTTCTTGTCGACCGACAACTACGGTTTAGCGTGGATGCATCGACCGGGAGTGATCGGCATTTTCGTGCTCACTTTGTTCGGCATCTTTTATCCGATTATCAAAGACCGTCGCCTTGCCAGAGAAAAAGCTAAATCGACCGACCGAGGAGCCCCAGTTATTGATGGCGACGAACTCGCGCCAACTGCTGCACGATTCGGCCCTGCGGTTTGGTTCACCGTCGCAGTGATCACCACTCTAGCCGTGGCTCTGTGGCAAAGCCGTAACTTCGGATTCCGCGCTGGATTATTTCCTTGGGTCATTGGTATTCCGACCTTGATTCTCGCAGTCGCCCAGTTGGGCCGCGACATTTACGGCAAAAAAAAGCACAAGGTGGCGGAGTACGGCGAATCGATGGAAACCAAAATAGCCCCCGCCGACGTCAAACAGCGCACGATTTCAATTATTCTTTGGACCATCGGGTTTTTTGTGGCGATTTGGTTGCTAGGCTTTTCCATTGCCGTGCCGCTGACTATTCTGCTTTACTTGAAAATCGCCGGCAAAGAGAGCTGGAAAATGACCGCGTTGGTGACGTTTTTCGCCTGGCTGTTTTACTGGAGCCTGTTTGAAAAACTCCTCAACGTACCGTTTCACGAGGGTCTGTTAATCGGTTTGATCAGAGGCTCACAGTAAAGACAAACGTTGGGCTCTCGGGAAAAAGCGCTGCGAAATGCCCAATCTGTTTTGGCTGGGCGATTTGATCACTCATCAAATCCATTATCCACTAATCCGTCATTCGCTGTGCCGCCAAACCGCGCCAGACCCTTTCCGGCGTCAGCGGCAAGTCGCATAAGCGTAAGCCGGTCGCCGCAAAGACGGCATTGCCGATGGCAGCGGCCACCGGCAATAGCCCACCCTCGCCGGTACCCTTGGCGCCGAAGGGTCCTGGCCCGTTATGGCTCTCGACCAGAATAGTCTCGAAGTCCTTCGGCAAAGTCGCGAAACTCGGCACCCGATAATCGATCAAATTGGGATTCAACAGCTGCCCATCCTTGTAAATCATCTCTTCCATCAGGCTGTGGCCAATGGCGTTCATGACACCGCCTTCGTCCTGGCCTTCGCACTGCACCGGATGGATCGCGCGACCGACATCGGCGAGCGAGACATACTTGACGAGTGTGATCTCGCCGCTATCTCGGTCGACTTCGACTTCGGCCGCACCCCAGCTGATCTCCCAAAAATTGGTCGGCGAGCCAAGCGCAGCCTTTGAACTCTTGATTGATTGATAAGCGCCGCGACCGACTAGCTCGCCGGAGCGCGACAAGAAGATTTTCTGCATCAAATCGATAAAGGATAGACTTAGATTTGCCGCGCCAACAATCTTCCCGCCGCTCAGCTGCAACTGAGCAGTTTTGACTTGGAGAACTTTCGCCGCATGACGCAAGATCTGCCGCTTCAAATCCTGCGCCGCGCGCTGCACCGACAACCCCATCACGACCATGGAGCTGCTCGCGTTGGTGTTGACGTCGTAAGGAGTGATCTCGGTATCCAGCTGCGCCACGGTGACGGCATCGAATGGAATCGTCAATTCTTCGGCGACCACTTGGCTCAAGGCAGTGCGCGCGCCTTGACCGACTTCCACCGTGCCGGTGAGCAGCACGACACTGCCATCGGCGTTCATTTTCACCGCCGCGGAAGACACTTTGTAAGTGCCGCCGCCGTCTTTCATGCATACCGCGAGGCCGCGACCACGATTGGGCTTAGTGGATTTTTGTTTCCAACCGATCTCTTCGGCGGCTTGCGATAGGCCGGCCTTAAGGTCGCAGTCCACCGGCGTATCGCCAGGCGTGTACAAGTCGCCTTTCTTAAGCAAATTTTTAATGCGGAATTCGAGCGGATCCAAGCCCAACTTCTCGGCTATGATGTCCATCTGCGACTCATAGGCCCAAGTTACTTGCAGCGTGCCGAAGCCGCGGTAAGCGCCTGCGGGCACGGTATTGGTGTAAACCGTATACGCGTCGGTCTTCATGTGAGGAATCCGGTAGGGTCCAAAGCAACGATAACCTGCCTTCTGGGTCACCCGTGGACCGGCATCGGCATAAGCGCCGGTTTCCATATGAATCACACACTGTCGCGCCACCAATTTGCCGTCTTTACTTACGCCGGTCTTGATCTGAACCCGCGCCGGATGGCGCGTAACAGTCTTAAAACTCTCTTCGATGCTATGGGCTAAACGCACCGGCCGTTTGGCCTTCCAGGATAATACCGCCGCCAACGGCTCGGTCTTGACCGCCAATTTGCCACCGTAACCGCCGCCGACGTAAGGGACGATGACGCGAATCTTACTCTGCGGCAGATGAAATATGTCGGCCAGATGCTCACGCAGCGTGAACGGCTCCTGAGTGCCCGCCCAGAGCGTGATTCGATCGCCGGCGAAATGAGCGACGGTGGCGTGCGGCTCCATCGAGAAATGCTGCACCCGCGGAAAGGTGAAGGTGTTTTCAAAGATGTGATCGGCCTTGGTAAAAGCGCCATCGGCGTCGCCGTTGGCATAGCTGAAGCGATAGCAAAGATTCGTACCGCTGAACTCCTTGGGCGCTTCGTAACGTTGCCCCATAAGTTCGCCGCCGCGGGCTGAAGCGTCATGCACCAACGGCGCGTTGTCGGCCAAGGCTTCATCGATACTGGTCACCGCGGGCAATGCTTCATAATCGACTTCGATCATTTCCAGCGCCTGTTCAGCGGTGGCTTCGTCGATCGCTGCGACCGCGGCTACCGGATCACCGGCATAGCGCACTTTGTCGACGGCAACGATGGTTTGATCCTTGTACGCCGCGCCGAACATGCGCAAACTTTTTTGGTCCTCGCGCGTCACTACGGCGAACACACCCGGCAGTTGCTCGGCCTTGCTGCCGTCGACGCGCAGGAGCCGCGCATGAGGGTACGGGCTGCGTAGAATCTTGCCATGGACCATTCCAGGCAGATCGACATCGACCGTATACAGCGCGGTGCCAGTTACCTTCTCGGCGCCGTCGTTGCGCAACTGCGCCGTGCCGATGACTTTATAGGTTTCCGT
>DATLCH010000214.1:0-6403 GCA_035526465.1 Candidatus Limnocylindrales bacterium
GCCAGACTGTGTGAAAACTCAGCGTCTCTCTGATCTGTCATCTCGAACGGCGTGAGAGATCTTGCATTTTGTACACATAGAAAGACAAGATTTCTCCGCTTCGCGTCGAAATGACAAGTACCACATAGTCTGGCGCAGCGAGGGGTATCCGTCCTTCTGCCGATCTCAAAGACACGATTTCTCGGCTTCGCCTGAGCATGACAACTGCGAGAAATTGCGCCTACCGACGTCCGATTCTCATCGGCCGTAGAAACGCCGGGCGTTATCGCCAAGGATCGCCGTCTTGTGTTCTTTTTTCAGATCGTCGCGTTCCAACACTTCGTCGATCTCTTCCATGCAGTTGCTCATGGAAATTTCATGGGGAAAATCCGAGGCGAACATGAACGGCTTCGGGCCGACGCGCTCGATGGCGTAGGCGAGTGCCTTCTCGTTGCCCTCGCAGCCGACGAAGATACGGTCGTCGTTGAAATAATCGCTGGGATGGCGTTTGAGTTTCAAGCCGCCGTATTCCAGCTCGCGTTCGAGCCGGTCGATGACCAGCGGGATCCATGCCGTGCCGCCTTCCATGAAGCCGACGCGCAACTTGGGGAAACGGTCGAATACGCCGTCGACCATCATGCCCGTCATCGCGATGGCAAGTGGAAAGGGCATGCCCAATGCCCGCGTGGCGGGGAAAACCGTGTAGCTGTTAAAGCCCAAATTGATGTAGCTGCCGCCGTGCACCGCCATGACGCAATTTAATTTTTCGGCCTCTTCGTAAATCGGCCAATACTCCTGGTGACTGACATGACGGGTCAGGCCATTGGACGGAATCATCGCGCCCATGAAGCCCAGCTCTTTGACCGAGCGGCGCAGCTCGCTGACGGCGTCGGCGACGTTCTGCATGGGAATCAGCGACACGGCTTGAAATTTCGGGCTGCGCTTCAGATAGCGGGCGTGAATGTAATCGTTGTACGCCTGGGCGTATGCCAACGCCCAGGTCGGATACGCGACATTGCCGTAGGCTAGACCCGCTGTCGGATAGAGTACCGTGTATTCGGTGCCGGTCTTCTCCAAAAATTGCAGCCATTGCTCCGGCCCAGTGGAGGGATCAAAGGTTCCGGGTGTGCGCGGCGTGCCGTCCGCCGGTGTATGAAAATGATCCAAGCTCGGAATCCAATTTCGCGTGCCACGGTTGTTGTAGGGCGCTTTGACGAAACTGAGAATATCCTCGGAATCTTCCATAACATGGCCATCGGCGTCGACGTAGTTATTGGGCATAATTCCTCCTCTGTGTAAGCCACTTGCAATCGTTGTAGGGAATCGACTCGGACAATCTGAATCGATCATTATGTTTATATGGCGGCTGAGATCGAGAGGTCAAGTGGGGTTGTCATTGTTTCGCCAATCCACCGTTAGACGTTCCGAGCGCGACTCATTACGTCGAGTACACTGCCGAAACGACGCTGCTCGATGTCGCCAAGAATGAAGCCGTCTGGACCGCGCGACAGTGGCTAAAGAGAAGGAAAGCGGGGGGAAACCCGGTCAAGAGCACCGTCGATGCTGTGGTGAAAGCGTTTTCACAGAACAATTTTTTGCGCCGGACTCAGTGAGGTAAAAACGATTCCATACAAAGACGCGGCAGTCGATAAAAAAAGAATTTGGAATTATTTTCATTGTCATTGCGTCTCTGCCTGAAATGATTCGGTTGGTCTCTTTCTCTAACGGTCATCGGCTTTTGTAGACCTGTTCGATGAATCCTTCGCGGATAAGTTTGTCGATGATCGAGTTGTCGGCGAACGAGGAGATGGATAAACCTTTCTTGCCCATCATTTCCAGAGTCGCGGCCACTGGTTCGGCTTCGACGCGTGGAATGCGGTCAACGTATTTGGCGGCGTCATTGTAGATCTCATCGATCGCTTTGGCTTCCTTGAGACGGCTGAAATAGGCGATGGCTTTGGTCACCCGGCTTTTCTGGCTTGGATCGCGCAGCGCGGCAACTCCTTCGATGTAAGCGCGCATGATTTTCTCCAATGTGTCGGGTGAACGGCGCTGGAATTCGCGCGCTACCACTAGTTGGCCCATGGAATACTGAATGCCGGACTCGGCCAGTTCGATCAATATTCGATGAGGCGCGTCGGTGCGCAGCGTTGCCAGAACAGCGCCATCGATTTGCCGATGGCGAAAAGCTAATCCAACTTCCAAGGTGCCACCCAGCTGCCGGATGTTGACCGCGTTTTCCATACCGACTCGGCGCAGCAGAATCCGCGTGAGATTGTCGGTCGTCGAACCGAAGCGCGACACTCCAAGTGTCTTGCCCCGAAGTTCTTCGACCCGGGTAAATTCGGGGTGCGCCCACAAACGCAGGTACGGACGGTTAGCGAGACTAGCGATTGAAACAATCGGCGCGCCACCTAGCGCGGCGGCGATCACGGCATTTGCTCCGGCAATGGCGCACTGCACGTCCCCGCCGATCAACGCCGGTACCATTACCGGACTCGACGAGATGAAAACGAAGTTGCCCTCGATGGCGTATTTGTTGAAGGCGCCGATCTCTTGGGCCATCCACAGGCCGACGGCAGTGGGGCCGGTACTGGAATAACCGAGAGTGACTTTATTTTTTTCCGCCGCTCCAATCGGCGCCGGCAACAACAGCGCCACGAGTGCGGACGCTGCGGCATTTGTTAGCCATGGCCGTCTTTGCGTCATGCTAATGCCCTCTCCGGAATGGTTGAAATAACTTGCATTCAGGCGAAGAGAAGATTGTCAGGGCGCAGGCCGGCATGCATCCTAGTTTGCGCTGCGAAGCCGATGAAACCCTGGATTCCGGCCTCCGCCGGAATGACGAAAGGAAGGGGTCGACTTCCCGTCGTCGAATTCTGAACTGCTCATAAAAGCCAAGTGTATATCAGCTCAAATCGCTTCAGCGGTAGACGCCGTCGATAAAGCCACTGGTTTCCAATTGCCGGACAAAGCGGTCGTCGAAGAATAGCTTGACATCTTGGTCTTTGGCTTTGGCATTGCGCTCGGCGATCTCCTCAACTACCGACCTGACGTTTTCGACCGTCGGTAGCGGGACTTTAAGCAGATACTTGGCGATCTGCACGTCATAGGTTTCGCTCAATAGATCGGTGTCGCTGGTGCGCAAATATTTGCGCAAGACATTGAAGCTAAAGGCGCGATCTTTCTTCATCAGCGCGCTGGTCTCGATGACAGCGGCAAGATAGCGGCGGACCAAATCGGGATCGTTGCGGATAATTTCACCGCGAGTCGATACACCGTTGGCGGCATAAGCTATATTGAGCGTGGGCAGATGTAGCATCAGGCGGTTGCCGAGCTTGATGGCACGCGACGTCTGCGGATAGCCGAACACGCCGCCTTGGATGCGGCCGCCCTGCATGGCGCCGACGATCCACTCGCCGGCGCCGATCTCGGCAATCGCGACGTCTTTGCCGTCTCCTAAACCGAAGTGGCGCAGGGCGATGCGTGCGCCGGTATGCAGCGAGGTGCCGTAGCGGCTGATGCCGATGGTTTTGCCGCGCAGTTGTTCTGGCTTTTCGATTTCCGGGCGCACCACCAGATTGAGGACCAGAGTACCGACCAGCGTAGCAAGGATCTTTACGTCAAGGCCGCCAATGGCTGCGCCGGCGGTCGTGCCGCCGGCGATATGGACGAAGTCGACTTCGCGCGCGGCCAGGGTGGTGATACCTTGCAAGCCGCTCGGCATGGCGACGACTTCCACCTGAAGTCCGTGTTTGGCGAAAATTCCCGATTCATGCGCGGCCCAGGCCGGCGACATGCTGCCGGAGATGCTGGTTATGGCGGAGCGGATCTTGCGCAGGCCGGTTGATTCGGCGGCATAGATGATTCCGCCGTGAAGCAAAAACGCCGCAACGACAATTCGCAAAACTTCGCGCCCGAGCATCGCTCACCTCGCGTTCGAGTTCGTGGACCAGTGCCGTTAGGCACCGCTGGTCCCGTGGCGCATCTTATAACTCAGATTAAAACAATTTACATCGGCATTTTGGGAAACTTCGGCAAGGCGGGATTCATATGGTCCCAGGGCTGGGCGCTCGACGTGAAAATATCCATCTGCGGTACATATTGCTTGGGATCGTCAAGACTGCCGGCGGTGATCATCGCGAGATCAGGCACTGCGCTGGCTTTACCCAATAGGCGCGAACCGCATTCGGGGCAGAAGCCGCGACTGATGATGTTGCCGCTCTCCGCTTTGTTATCGTAAAATTTTACATCGCCGGTGACTTTGAGAGTCGCCGCCGGGATGCCGATGGCGGCTTCATAGGCGGTGCCGGTGGCTTTTTGGCAGTCGCGACAGTGGCAGTTGCCCATGAAGATCGGCTCTGCAGTGCATTCGTAACGGACTTTGCCGCACATACACCCGCCGGTAAATTTAGTCGCCATGGTTTGCTCCTTTTGAACGTGAATCGTCTGTACAATCACGCTTTCCAGTGCGGCGGGAATGTTCTCTGATAATTCGGCAAGGCTTCAATCCGTTCGCACCATTTAGCAACGTGCGGATAGAACTGCGCCAGCGGCAGCCAGCGCAGATTAAACGGCGCTGCGGCGTCTTTGCCGGCCGCGCGTAGAATAAGTTGGATCAACGGAAATATTGCAATATCCGCAGCGCTGATGGTTTCGCCGACCAACCAGTTGCGAGTTGCCAGCCGGACGTCGAGAGTTTTTAATTCTTCCCGGATGATTTCGGCCGCTTCCTGAATCTCGTCGACCTTGTCCAAGCCTTTGCCGAAAAACAGCGGCCGAACCACTTTGTCTCCGCCGCTGGTGAAATACGACTCGCATTCCGAAATAGTCTGCCAGATCAGACCGGTTTCCTCGGCAGTGGTGCCAAACAGCGGCTTAGCCGGATATTTGCGATCGAGGTAGCTCATGATTGCCAGCGATTCGTAAATAACGAAGTCGCCGTCTTTGAGTGTCGGCACCTTGCCGCGCGGATTGAGTTGCAGGTAGGCCGGCGTTTTGTGATCGCCTTTGGAAAACTCCAAAAGCTTCGACTCGTAGGCCAAGCCTTTCACTTCAAGTGTTAACATGACGCGCCAGGCGAATGGACTGCCGCTGCCCCAATATAGTTCGATAGCCATGATCAACTGCCCTCCCTCTATTAAGGTAGTTAAGCGCGCTGATTCTCGAATAACAACTACGTGAAAGGATTGAAGTCTCTTTCCTCGTCGGCAGGTTGGTCACGCTTAATTATTATGTCGTTTCGATCGCCAGACTGTGTGGTAACTGTCATTTCGATGCGAAGCGGAGAAATCTTGTGTTTCTATGTACTCAAAATGCAAGATCTCTCACGCCGTTCGAGATGACAGATCAGAGAGACGCTGACTTTTTCACACACTCTGCCGCAGCGATAAATCCAAGATCTCTGGTTCGAGATGACACTCGATTCCGGATCCGAGACGCTACTCGTCGAGTTCCGGATAGTGGCGAAAAATGCCGTTGGTGTTGAACGCCAGACGGCGCGGCGATGCGAGATATTTTTTTATCCGCGGTCGCGCAGCGACGCGCTCGTGTACGGCGACAACACGAGGGCAACTGGGTTCCACTTTCGCCATTGCGCGCGGGAACGCATAGCGCAGCCCTGCGACCATTTGAAACAGCGACAGATCGGCGTAAGAAATTTGTTTGCCGAGCAGGTAAGGAGCGGCTTTGCCGTTTTTTTGTAGAATTTTCTCGTAGTAACCCATGAACTTGGGAATGCGTAGCGACGTGAAGTATGACGTTCGCCTTTTGGCTTCGTCTCGCTGTTCTTCGTAATAAAGTACGTTGGCGATCGGATGATGCGTATTGCCGACCTCGGCAAGCCAATCTGTGACCGTCAACTGCAGTTGATGCACCCAAAGCCGCCTCGCCTGGTCGTCGGGCACTAGATTCAGGCGAGGCCCGAGAAATTGCAGTATGTTGGCGGTTTGGCCGATCATGAGTTTCCCCGCTTTTAAAAAAGGCGGCGCGAAGGACGGATGCTCCACGCTGGGATCTTCGAGTATTTTCACGATGCCGGGGCGGCCGAATTCGGGATCGCGAGCGACATCGACATAATCGGCGCCGGCGTCTTCCAATGCCAAGCGGACGAATTCACCACGGCCTTGGATGGATGGTTGGTAGTAGAGTTCGTAGCGCATGGTTTTCTCCTTTGTCGAGGATTGATGATCGAGGATCGAGGATGGCGACAGATTAAAACTTCCTCCTGGGTCTATCGATCCTCTATATTCTATCCTCCATCCTCGACCAATTTCTCAGCGTGGCGTTAGTTTGTCGATGAAGCCGCTCGTTTCCAACGTTTTAAGATAACTGTTATCGAAGATACCTTTAACGTCGACTTTGGGCAGAGGCGGCCCCTGGGTTTGCATGGCCTCGATGGTTGACCGTGCCGAGACTTCGTCGA
>DATLCH010000225.1:0-2773 GCA_035526465.1 Candidatus Limnocylindrales bacterium
TAACTTTGATTCTGGTAGGTGCGCTGTTGATCCTTGCCAGAGGCCGTTGGGAAAACATGGTCGGTGCCGCGAGCGCCCCGCCGCCGAGCATGGGGTTTTTCGTAACGAGTGCCAAAAGCAAGACTGCGAATCTCGGCGGCCTCGCTGGCGCGGACAAAATCTGCCAAGACTTAGCGAGTGCCGTCGGGGTGGGCGAAAAAACCTGGCGAGCCTATTTGAGCGCGGACCGCGATCCTGCCAACAATAACAATCCAACCAATGCGCGTGACCGGATCGGCACTGGCCCGTGGTTTAACGCGAACGGCCTAATGGTGGGCAACGATCTCGCTGATCTTCATGCGCGCCGCGGGAATTCCATCTTGCTTGTCGACGAGCGCGGCCAGATGGTCCCTGGCAATTGGCCGAACTCGCCTAGACCCAACGAACACGATGTCCTAACTGGATCGACGGCCGAAGGCATGCTCATGGTTGGAAAAACCTGCAACAGTTGGACCTCGGAATCTCCCGACCTGCGGGCGCAGATAGGCCACATCGACGGGATCGGGCTCGGCGGCAATACCGCGGGAGCATCGGCGTCGTGGAACTCGGCTCATGAAAGTAGAAGCTGCGCCGATACCGCTCCGGGCGGTGGCGCCGGAAGATTTTACTGTTTTGCAGTGAAGTAGCCTACATTGACGCCGAATGCCTCAAGTCAGGCTGTTAATCCGATCCGAGATCATCGCTTCTTCGATCCGGAGCTCGCTATGCGGTCAACTTTTTATCGCGGCGCACTTGTACTGGAGTACAGCTGACGAATCGTTGGCACTAATTCGACGTCAGAAAAATGAGCAGATTCAATGTCCTCTCGGGGACAGTTGAAATCCTTCGCTCCTTCGAAACCTTGGGGTCAGGCTGCTAGGAAAAGAAGATTTGTCATGCCGGCGGAGGCCGGCATCCAGGTGTTTTTGCCGAGCAAAGATGGATTCCGGCCTGCGCCGGAATGACGAATGGAGAGTCGGCTTTCAGTCGACAAATTCAGACTCCTGGGCTTAAAGCCAAGGATCATTCAGTAGATAAATTTTGTTTGGCGATCTAACGAAACAGCGGCAAAACTTCGCGAGCAAATAGCTGCAACATTTCCGAGTGCCTTTTTAAACTCGGGTAGATAAATTTGATTTCGAAGTGCGAAACCCCGGCGTCGCTATAGGCTTTGACCTGCTTGCGAATTTCTTCCGGCGAGCCGATTAGACTGACGGCCGCTAGTTGCTCGACGCTCATCATCCTTTCAAACGTGCTTTGTCCGATGGCCAACGTGCCATAACCGTCTCGGCGCGCCTTGGCGCCGTCTTCGTCGATGCAGCCGTAGACTTCGATGCCGAGCTGGATTTGCTCAGGATCTCGGCCGTGGGTTTTTGCCAGTGCTTTTACTTCCTCGAATCTTTTTCCGATATCTTCTGGCAGGAGCCAGGCCGGCAACCAGCCGTCGCCAAACTCCGCGGTTCGTTTCATGGCCGCTTCGGTCCAACCGCCGACCCAGAGCGGCGGATTGGGTTTTTGTAAAGGCTTGGGACAGATCTCGGCGTTTTCGAACTTGACGAATTGGCCGTCGTAGCTAGCGGGGTGATTGGACCAAATGGTTTTCATGGCGCGCAGATGGTCGTCGGCGATTTTGCCGCGTTGTTTTCGGTTGACGCCAAGGACTTCGTATTCGCGCGATTTAATTGTCGAAGGTGAGCCGATGCCGACGCCGATGTCGAGTCGCCCGCCGCACAGCACGTCGAGGGTGGCGATCTGTTTGGCGGAGAGGAGCGGATTGCGGCAGGGGACGACAACGCAGGCGATGCCGAGACGAACTTTGCGAACTTGACCGGCGATAAACGCCAGTGATGTCATCGCTTCAAAGAAGTCCGGGCTTGAGTTGTTGCTGTTGGAGTCGTCAGAGCCCGAGGAGATATGCGTGCGATGAATTTCGTCGGACCAAGTCAGGTGATCGTGCACCCATACCGAGTCAAATCCCAACACCTCGACTTCGTCAGCAATTAGAAGCATCGACTGCGGCGATGCCAGCGGGCCGGAGTTGGGAATGCGAATGCCGAATCTGATTGGGTGAGAGTTGCTCATGGATGGGATTCCTTCTAACGGTAAGTAATACGAGTAAAACCCGCTTGCAATCGGATGCTAAACATTGCGGCGCAGGTGCGGCACTGGCATAGTCGTCCGGATGAAGCTCTCGCGCTATTCGATTCTTTTTCTCTGCACCGCCGTAGCGACCATGACTTCCATCGGCATGAGCACGTTCAGTTTGTTTCTGCCACCGATCGAGAAAGAGTTCGGCTTGTCGCGCTCTATGGTGACGCTGCCTTACATGGTCGCGATGCTCGGATGGGCCGCGGGCGCGCTGACGTTCGGCAAATTGGCCGACGACCGCGGCTCACGAATGGTGGTTTTGATCGGCATTGCGCTGATGGCGCTAGGCTTTGCCGGCATGGGACTGTCGCACAATTTGTGGCAGCTATCGCTCTCGTATGGGGTTTGCGTCGGCATGGCCATGGGCGCGTGCAGTTTGGTGATCATGTCGCTTTTGGTCTCGAAGCATTTTGCCAGCAATCGCGGTCTCGCCGTGGCGGTGATTCAAACCGCGCCGCCGATGAGCCCGTTGCTGTTTGCGCCGATTATTTATTTCCTGATTCGCTCCTACGATTGGCGCACCGCGGCGTTGCTGGTCAGCGCATTGTTATTCTTGATCGCTTGGCCGCTGGCATGGATCGGCGCGCGCGATCCTGAAGGCTCGCAG
>DATLCH010000229.1:0-4019 GCA_035526465.1 Candidatus Limnocylindrales bacterium
TCGCTTTATCGACGGTGAACACCACACTGCCGACATCGAAACGAATCATTACGATTTGGTTCTCGCCAGCAACTTCTGCCGCTTCGAATCGCCCAAAGGCAATCAGGAACTGTTTGCCAAAGCGTTTTCTGCGTTGAAGCCGGGCGGAGTCTTCGTTGTAAATGATTTTGTGCCAAACGAAGAGCGCACCGAACCGACTTTCGCGTTGCGTTTTTCCGTATACACGCTGACGCACACGCCGGAAGGCGAGTGCTGGACCTTGTCGCAGTATGCCGATTGGTTGAAGCAGGCGGGATTCGCGGCGATCAAAACTTACGGCGACATTCCCAAGACCTTGCCGGGAACAACCTTAATTCTCGCAACCAAGGGTTAATTCCGAGTTGCACGACAAAGCAGAGACCTGATTCCTGCGCTGGTATGAATCCGTCGCTGAAAGTTTTAGAGCAGTTTCTTACCGCCGCTTTCCCAGCGTGTGAGGCCTTTGCCCTGTTTTTTGCGGGCGGCGATGATGCGGCGCCATTTTTCTGCGTCGTCGAGTAGCTCTTCCTTGTGGTTGGCTGCGTGGGCGGTGATTTGCAGTCGATTATTATCGGGATCGAAAAGGTAGATACTCTGCTCACCTGCTGGTCTTAGACCTTCGTCGGCGCGCTTATCGCCTTGGGTCCTACCGCCATAGCGTTCAACCAGCGCGACCATGGAAGCGAAATCTTCCTGCGGTACGTCCATTGCCATATGACAGCCGCGACCGTGTTTCTTGCTGCGGTCGGATAATTCCGCGACTTCCAGAAGACCGATCATTTGACCGTTGCGCGTTGGTATCAGCATCTCATCGCCAAACCGGATCGGCACAGCCGTGCCGAGCACTTCAGAGTAAAACGTGAGTGCCTTTGTCATATTACAGGTTTCGAAAACTGTGTGACTGATACATTGGTTGAAAGGCTCGACCCGGCGCACGCACAGTTCTAAATGATTACCGTCGGGATCATCGAAATAGATAGAGCGGCTAATCACCGCTTCAGGCGAATGTTGGATTGGGCCTTTGAATCGATGCTTTGCCAAAAGTAGATTTTGTTGAACCTGGTCGAACTCCTCGCTCGTGACGCCGATTCCTATGCGAGGCGCGGCGCTGGCGGCAGGAGCAGCGTTGATGCCCGGCAAGTGCAGGCCGATTATATTTGCTCCGGCAAGAACATAGGTTTGCCGCGGAGTGCCGTCCGGGTTACGGCGGGTGGTTTTGAAAGTTAGCCCCAAAGTTTCAGTATAAAAACTTTGGTTGGTCGCCAGATCGCGCACCGGGATGGCGATGTGATCGATGGTTTCGACGCCGTAACGAATTTCTGCGACCATTCGACTACCTCCGAGGTTTAGGTCAATTTTCCGGGAACGCTAACTCGATTAACTCTGCAGCGTCAACCCTTTAGAAACTTTTTATCCCGGCAAGGGTGATTCTTTAGCCGATTTCTGGAAACGTGAATCGTCTTTTGCCGAGCCGCCGCGCGCCAGTTTTCTCGATCACTACGGTGTCACCGCAGCGGATCGAGTCGGGCGCGTCGCCGGGCATGGCGCCGGGCTTGAGCACGAAGACATTCCCCTCGCGCAGCGGCAGATCCAAGTGTTGCGTATACGTCGCGCTGGTATACATGTCGCCGGCGACTTCGCCGGTGATCTGTGGTCGGTCTTCGCCGATACCGCGGCCATGAAGCAGCATGCCTTTGGGAATGAAACCGGCCTCGCGCACGAGCTTCTGGTAAAGCTCGACAACGGCGCGGTAAGTTACGCCGGGTTCCATAAAATTCACCAGTTCGTCAAAGACGTTTACACTGGCGTCGAAGGCGCGCTTCAAATCGGTGGGGATCTGGCCTAAACAAGCGGCTTGCACGGTCTGGGAAATATAGCCGCCGTACTTCGCTTCCAGTTCCGTGTTGATCATGTCGCCGGCTTGCAGCGGCCGATGGGGGGCGATGCGGCAGGCCCACGGCACACCCTGACCCGCACCCCAGTGGGTCATCGACGGATAATCGCCGCCATTGGCAATAATCGTCTGCCAAATCGTCGCGACCATATCATTTTCCATGACGCCGGGCCGGGCTTTGCCGAGGATCGCGGCGACGACTTCATCGAGGATCTCCGCAGCGCGTTCCATCCAGGCAATTTCTTCGCTCCCTTTGATCGAGCGGGCGTCCTGTAATAATTCGGTGGCGTTCTCGAACTGAGCATTGGGGAACGCGCCACGCACACGGTCAAGCATGCCGCTGACGACGGTGCCTTCGGGTGCGCGCAAGAGACCGCTTAAGCCGCTGACGCCGATTCTGTTCCGGTCCATCTTCAATTCTCTCATGCGCGCGATCATCGGCGGGCTCCATTCGCGCCGCGACGGGCGAATATCGGCGACCCAGTCTTGCGCAATGCGCCACCACTCGATTTCATTGCTGCCGCGGACAAACGCTGTCGGCTCGCCTTGCAGTGGAAACACCATGGCGACTTCGGTTTGATGACCGCCGATGTGAGTCAGGTAACGAATGTCCGCTTGAAACTGATCCCAATGGCTCTGGTTGGGAAAGCCGATGATAGCGTCGAGATGCGCGCGCGCCATAAGCTCGCGGACCCGCGACCAGCGCCGCTCGCGTTCCGCTCCGCTGAATTTACCTAGGCCAAAACCTCTTTCGCCGCTGTTTATCATGCTTTAGGTGCTCTCTTTCTTTCGATTATTCGTTATCTTATAGGCGGGTGGTCTCCGCCGATCAATGGTTTGCCTAGCTTTGATCTGAGCTAGGTGCTAGAGTCCCGCCGTGCCAACGAACCGCCAAGCCGCTTACTTCGCCGCGCGAGTCGGTCGCATCTAAATCCCGCTCACGGGATGCGCTATGCAATATCTGGCTATCTGCGAGGACGATCTGTTGTTTCAGTTCATGCGCAATGTCGCCACCGAACAGGGCGACGTGCGTTATCTGGTGCCGAACGAAAAAGTCGCCCAGCGCATCAAACGGCAACGCGGCAAGGTCGCTCATGGCGATCTCCTCAAAGAGGAGACCTACAAGAAAATTAAACTGCACCATGTCGATCAAGCCATCGTTTTTGTTCGCGACGTCGACGAACAAGACCGGGTATGCCGCCTATTGCGCACTCTCGACAAAAACGTATCGATCGTTTCATTGATTTCGGAAAAGAACGGCAAGAAGCCGGCGAAAGAACCTGATGATCCGTTACTGCGACACTTGCAGCTTGGCGATATTTTTGCCGAGTTTTGCGCCACTCAACTGCTCGACACGCTCAACGTTAAGAAGGTCGAACGCATTCGCTCGCTGTTCCAAGAAGGCCAAAGGATCCACATCCTTTTGCAGCATGATCCGGATCCGGACGCCATCGGTAGCGCATTGGCATTGCGCGAGTTGCTCGGACGCAACCGCACGACCACACCGATCGTCACCTTCGGTTCGGTAACACGGCCGGAAAACTTGGCGATGATCGAACTGTTGGAAATTCAAATCGATCAAATCACTCCAGACGATCTACACAAAGATGGCGCGCGCCTCGCCCTGGTCGACGTTCAACCGCCGTACTTTGAGCAGCCTATCGGACGGGTCGATTTGGTCGTCGACCATCATCCGAAGCGGACCAATTTCAAGGCGCGCTTCGCCGACTTGCGATCCGGTTACGGGTCGACTGCGACGATATTTACCGAGTATTTGCGTGCCGCGGGCATGGAGCCATCGCAACGTTTGGCGACGGCGCTGCTCTACGGCATCAAGACCGATACATTGTTTCTCGAAAGGGGCAGCAACTTGGCGGACCTGAGCGCGTTTACCTACCTGTATCCGATCGCCAACAAAGCGATGATTACACGTATCGAACGGCCGGCGTTGCCGCGTGAAGACCTCGAAGCAATGGGCCGGGCGTTGACCCACCTGCAAATCGATGGCGGTGTGGCGGTGATTCACTTGGGCGAGGTCAACCGCGAAGACGTGATACCGCAAATGGCCGAGTTCTGTCTGCAGATCCAAGGCGTCGACTGGGGTGTG
>DATLCH010000006.1:0-5844 GCA_035526465.1 Candidatus Limnocylindrales bacterium
CGGCTACGAAGACGGCTACAACAGCCGCTACCGATATGGCCGCAACGATAACGGAAATTACTCGATCTTGGATAACATCATGAGTCAAATCCTCGCTTTCCAAAATATTCGGTAGACCTAATGCTGGCAGGCCTCGGGGGTGCCCAGTCCCCGAGGCCTGCATGCGGATCTCCGGCACACATCGCTAGACACAGTGGCGCCATGCGCCTCAAATCCCTGCCTCGACCTTCTCGTCGAACCGTTCGACTCTTTCGCTGCTCACGCCTTCGCTGCTTCTTCTGTCCATCAAGAATACCGAGCGAAATCACCGCGCAATAACCTTTCACACAGTGGCACGTAAGTTGCCCCTATGGTTATTGAGAGCGGAAAGTTGAAGGAAGGGTACGACTATGAGTTTGATTCTGTTGATCGTATTAGTGGTTCTTTTGGTCGGAGGTCTGCCTAACTGGGGTTATCACTCGTTTGGATTCGCGCCCTCCGGGTTAGCCGGTGTGCTGTTGTTGGTGGTCATTGTCATGCTTTTGACGGGCCGGCTCTAAACGAATTGCAACTCGGCGCGTAGGACACGAATTGGCGTAGGGTTTACTTCCGAGGTTACTGGAAATGCTTCTCGTAAGCCTGACTCAGCCCTACTAATCGGTACAACTGAGGAGATTGTGATGAGAAATTTCATGTTATTGCTGGTGCTCTTCATCGGCGTCAGTCAAAGCGGCTGTATGTTCTTGGGTGGCGCGGCGCTGGGAGCCCTGGGCACGAGCGGCGCTTACGAAGTCAACGCCCATAGTAAAATGGAAACGATAGAAGACGATTATAAAGCCGAGCGCATTTCGCGCGCGGAATACCTGGCGCGCAAGTCGCAGATCGAAAAAGGCTCGATCGTTTATTAGGAGAGATAATGAAAGTAAACAATCGAGTTGTACTGAGTTTCATTATGGCCGGGGCGTTTACAACAGTCGCGGGCTGCGGCGGTACTAATACCGCTCTTGTGGGAAGAGATACGCTTCCCGGCAGGGCAACTCGTCAAGCAGTTCAAAATGATACCTTGCGGACGGTGGAGCGGGTCGATAGTACGACGAAAGAGATTCACCTTCGCGCCAGTCCGGGTCATCCTGGCATAGTGACTTTCAGTGCTGAGACCCGGGTGATGTATCTGGGACGCGTCTATCCAGTCAACCAACTACAATCTGGGGACGTGATTGCCATGCAGGTGGAAAAGGATGCTCGCGGGAATGCCCACACGCATGTGATCAATCTGCAAAAAAGCAGTCGGGATTGGGCTCAGAGCCGGAATGATTGAGAATCACGACCAATGATTCAGCAGACCCCTGAAGCGGATCGCTTCAAAGTGCAAATGTCCGAGTCGTTGCGGCACGAGACCATGAACTCTCGTGCCGTCACGATCCCGCGGCACGCGAATGTTTACACCTGCGGCGACAGCGACGAAATGGTCTATTTCATTGAAAGCGGCCAGATCAAACTACTCATGCTCTCGCCCGAGGGCAAAGAATGTCTCCTCGCCATCCACAGCCGCGGCGATATTTTTGGCGAGCTATGTCTGTCGGGATTGGGCGAACGTCACGAGACCGCCGTGGCCATGAAGGAAACAAAGATAAAGCAAATACCCTGTGATCAATTTTTCGCGCGCTTGACTCGCGACTCGTTGTCAGAGGGGTTTGTTCGCTATCTGGCGGTGCGTATCGCCGATCAACAGCAGGTCATTGCCAATCTGGTGACGGTCGACAGCGAGCAACGGCTGGGCCAGACGTTGTTGCAGCTGGCCCGCAGCATGGGCAAAAAAGATCCGCGCAGCATCCGCATCGAGCTGAAAATTTCCCACGAAGAACTATCCGAAATGGTCGGCACGACGCGGCCACGGATTAGTTTGTTTATGCAGAGATTTCGTAACCTTGGACTGATTGAAACAAACAAAGATCATTTTCTTGTCATTAAGGAAAATAAACTCACCGAGTACTTGGCGCAGATCGCTTAAAGATGAAATCTCCGGCGCGTCGCAATGTCCGGAAAGGATGCCAGCAATGCTGTGGATAGTCTCGGTGCTGTTGTTGGCAATGGCCGTGTTTAGTCTGTTTGCGACCTACAGCTTGATCGGCGGGATTGTCCAGATCGCCGTGATTTTCACTCTCGCCGGATTCGCCATCCATCGCATATGGCGCATGAGAGCCGGCTGATCGCAGTATGACCGACCATAGAATGAGGATCTGTGTCGCTAAACCGCTAATACAGGTCGGGGCCGCCTTGATCTTTCTCGCCATCGTCGCTTTCACCTATACGGGTGCTGGAGCCGGAAGCCGCGAACAAGGGGTTCAGATCTGGCCGGTTCGAGCCGGTATCGACGCGATGAAAGCTCTTGCCCGGTCGCCGGTCGCGACCGCCTTAGTGTTGGTCAGCGGGATCGGCCTGGTTGCACTCGGGACCAGAAAAACTTCGTAATGCCGCGACGCCGCAGTTGATCGAAGCTGCGCTGTGAGATCAGTAGCGCAAAGTCATCACAGCTCAGTTAGTCTCGCTGCGACGATGGCAATCTTCGCCGATATCAACGGCGCGGCTGTGGTCGCTATCTGGTTTTTAATCCCTGTCAAATTCGTTTCAAATGTAAAAAGGGCGTCTATAACAACTAGCTTGTCAGATCAGGACGCGGCTTACTCAGGTAAGAAGAGCAACAACAGCAGTCTTCGTAAATTTATCCTGAGCGTTAATTTCAACCTCGACTCTGTTGCGAAACTCCCCAAATTCAAAAAGGTCTGAACTCTGTCATTGTTAACGACCCGATCCTATTGCCGCCTGCATTTCGCACCAGGTAAGCATTTCCATCTGTGGCATGGTCTCGACCATCGAGCCCGCGCGCGAGACCAGGTTTTCCGCCTCAGCGATGGGTGTCCCCATGGCGAGCAGCACGGAAACGGCGAGTAGCGCAGTACGGCCGACTCCGCCGGCGCAGTGAACCAGCACGGCTTCGCCGGAGCGCAGGCGACGGACTACATCGTTGGCCAGCGCCCAGAACGCATCTTTGTTTTCCGGCACGCCACCTTCGCGAATTTCAAACGGCACGACCGAACAGGGTACGGTTCCAGCTTCCAGTGCCTCGGCGTATTTCATGGATTTTTGACGAATTTCGAAGTCTTCCGTCAGGCAAACGATCGCGCCGACGGCATTGGTTTGCACCTGATGCCAAACTTTATCGATGGTTTCAAAGCGGCCGGGCATGCTGTGCAGCAGTAACCGTCCAGGAACCGACTCAGGCAATTCGACGTTACGAAACATCTCGGTCTCTCCGATCAGCACTTAGATTCTTAGTCACGCATACAAATATGCAATCGACACTGGATAAACAAGCGGAGCCCGGAAGCGAAGTATCAACTCCAAGGCACGGGAGATTAGACTCCGCTGATCGGCGGAGCAAGGCGCCATTCCAAATCGCCAAGCTTATGATAGCGTTTAAATTGACGTGCTATGAAAAGAGTAAAAAGGAACCGATAAGCGATGGCGATTCATCCACTTGCCGGCAAACCGGCGCCGGCTGCGCTTCTGATCGATGTCGTTGCGCTGGAGCAGGCCTATTATAACCGTAAACCGAATGTCGATGATCCTGCGCAGCTTGTGAGTTTCGGCACCAGCGGCCATCGCGGCAGTTCGCTTAGCGCCAGTTTGAACGAGGCGCATATTTTGGCAATCACCCAGGCGATCTGCGACTACCGAACCAGCAGGCAAATCTCCGGGCCGTTGTTCATGGGCAAAGACACTCATGCCGCATCCGGCCCGGCGCAGCGCACGGCGCTGGAGGTGCTGGCGGGAAATTCCGTCGAGACCGTCATTCAGCGTGATGACGGCTTTACTCCGACCCCGGCGATTTCGCGGGCCATCTTGGCGCATAACCGCGGCAAGAAAGACCGGCTTGCCGATGGCATCGTGGTGACGCCGTCACACAACCCGCCCGCTGACGGCGGCTTTAAGTACAATCCCCCCGACGGCGGCCCGGCGGATACCGATGTCACAGATTGGATCCAAGGGCGGGCCAATGACTTGTTGCGCGAGAGCAATCGTAGCGTGAAGCGAATTAGCTATGACGCGGCATTGAAAGCCGTGACGACGCACCAAGAAGATTTAGTCGGCCCCTACGTCAACGACTTGTCATCCGTCATCGACATGGAATCGATTCGAGCGCAACAGGTGAAGATCGGCGTCGATCCGCTCGGTGGTGCGGCGCTCGGCTATTGGCAAAAAATCGCCGAGCACTACCGGCTCGATCTCACCGTGGTGAACGCGCAAATCGACCCGACGTTTCGTTTCATGACGTTGGATCATGACGGCAAGATTCGCATGGATTGTTCGAGTCCATTCGCCATGGCAAGCCTGGTGCAATTGAAAGATCGCTTCCAAGTCGCTTTTGGTAACGACGCGGATGCAGATCGGCACGGCATCGTCACGCCGACTCTTGGACTGATGAATCCCAATCACTATCTGGCTGTGGCGATTCACTATTTGCTGTCGCACCGGCCGCAATGGAGCAAATCCGCCGCCGTCGGCAAGACTTTGGTCAGCAGTTGTCTGATCGATCGGGTGGTCGAAAGTCTCGATCGTAAGCTCTTCGAGGTGCCGGTGGGCTTCAAATGGTTTTCGCCGGGACTCTTCGATGGCTCGGTTTGTTTTGGCGGCGAAGAAAGTGCCGGGGCAAGTTTTCTCTGTCACAACGGTAGCGTTTGGACGACGGACAAGGACGGGATTATTCTCTGTCTGCTCGCAGCTGAAATGATTGCGACGACAGGCCGCGATGCGGCCGGTTGGTTCGCGGAATTGGCGCGTGCCATGGGTCAGCCCTACTACATACGCGTCGACTTGCCTGCAACCACGGCGCAGAAGACTGCTTTGAAAGCGCTAAAGCCGGATGCGCTCACGGCCAATGAACTTGCCGGCGAGCCGATCACCGCGAAGCTCACGCACGCGCCCGGTAATGGCGCAGCCATAGGTGGCCTCAAAGTCGCCGCCAAAAGCGGCTGGTTCGCCGTCAGGCCGTCGGGCACAGAGGATTTATGTAAGATCTACGCCGAGAGTTTGCAGTCGGAGAAACATTTGTTGGCGATCAAAAATCAAGCGGCGGCGATCATGCAGGATGTTTTCGCCAAAGCAAATAGCTGACGCGCTGGCGTATGGCACTGACAATTCAATCAACGATCGAACTGAACGACGGCCAGGCGATTCCGCGGCTCGGGCTGGGCGTGTGGATGATCGGCTCGGGTAAGAGTTGCGAGTCGGCAGTGCGTACAGCTCTCGATGTTGGCTATCGCCATATCGATACGGCGGCGTTTTACGGCAATGAAACGAGCGTCGGTCAAGCGATTCGCGACAGCGGCATTGCCCGGGAAGAGATCTACGTCACCACTAAACTGTGGAACAGCGCCCACGGCGATCCCGCGAAAGCGCTGGAACAAAGTCTCACTAAGCTCAAGATGGATTATGTGAACTTGTATTTAATCCATTATCCGGTGCCCGAGCGAGTGCGCAGCTGGCATGTCTTGGAAGAGTTGCGCGTCCGCGGCAAGACGCGTTCCATCGGCGTGAGCAATTTTACCATCCGCCACTTGTCTGAACTTCGCGCCAGAGCTGAGACGGTTCCCGCCGTCAACCAGGTCGAGCTACACCCGTATCTCCAACAGCGCGAACTCCGGGAGTACTGCCGCAAAAACCACATCGTTAGCGAGGCTTATAGTCCGTTGACTCACGGCGAGCGGCTCGACGATCCCAAGCTGGTGGCGATCGCGCGAAAATATCCGAAAAAGCAATTGCCGATCGATGCCTGGGCAGCGGGGGTTCAAAACAACTCTTCTG
>DATLCH010000272.1:0-2995 GCA_035526465.1 Candidatus Limnocylindrales bacterium
AATTGGCTTGCGCTCTCCGAGGTTAAAGATCCCAAGCAATGGTGGGGCGGTCATATGTGGGTCGATAACGCGCAGAAGTTTATTTATATGTTTCAAGCCTATTTGACCGAGAGCATTTGGGTCAACACGGAACTCGCCAAACCAGGCGATTTCCGTTCCTACGATGATTTCTTGCAGCCAAAATGGAAGGGCCGAATCGGCTTTCTCGATCCACGTACTCCCGGAGCGGGTGATTCCAATTGGGCGCATCTGTGGGCCGTGAAGGGCGAGGAGTATTTGAAAAAGTTCGTTACTCAGGACCTCGTCCTCGGCCGTGATCAACGGGTGCTGGGGGAAAACCTCGCCAAGGGCAGGGTGGCGGTCATGTTCGGACTTACCTCCTATAGCCTGCTGCCCTTTATTAACGCCGGTCTGCCAATCAAGCCAGTGTCCCGATTGAAGGAAGGAACCTACGGTACCGGCGGCAGCGGCAACGTGGCAATCATCAAGACTCCCGCCCATCCGAATGCCACCAAAGTTTTCATCAATTGGCTGTTGTCCCGCGAGGGCCAAGAGATTGTTCCGAGAGCGCTTGGACAAGCGACGCGGCGGCTCGATGTCGATACCAAATGGTTGCGCGAGACCGGTGTGATCGCGGCAAAAGATCAAATGACCGTCAAGGAATTTCTCCAGATCGAGAATCAGTCCGAAGAAAAGCTCGACAAGGTTCGCGAGCCGGCGCAGAAGCTGGCCGGGGCACTACTAAAATAACTTCAATCGGCAGCGGCGAAGGAAGTGAATGGCATGGCAGGTGAGTACTTTGCGGATTTCCGCGCTTATCTTCACGATCTCGAACGTCGCGGCAAACTGCATACCTGGACCCGCCCGGTTAACAAAGACAGTGAGCTGATGCCGCTGATGCGGCTTCAATATCGCGGCATTCCCGACGATCAACGGCAAGCATTTTTGTACGAAAACGTTTTCGACAGCCGCGGCAAAAAGTTCGAATTGCGCGTCGCTACCGGCGTTTACGGCTCGTCACGCGAAATCGCTGCGCTGGGTCTCGGTTGCGCTCAGCCGTTAGACATCTACGAAAAATGGCGCAACGCTTTGGCAAAACCGATAGAACCGCGGCGAGTCGCCACTGCGCCGGTGCAGGAAATTGTTTACACCGGTAACGAGCTGAAGAAATTCGGCGTCACCGGTCTACCCGCGCCGGTGGAGGAGCCGGGGTTTAGCGGCGGCATTCGCGCTACAGCGCCCTTTATCACCGTTGACCCACAGACGGGTGTGCGCAACGTCGGCATGTATAGCGGCCACTTTCGCAGCGACGCTCATCTGATCGCCGGCATCGCGCCGGTGCATCATGCGATGCTTTATCATCATCGTAGCGCGGCGAGCGCCAAGGAGCCCCTGCCGGTGGCGATCGTTCTAGGATCATTGCCCGATGTCACTTTCGTTTCAGCCGCAAACTTGCCCTATGGAGTCGACGAACTCGCCGTCGCCGGCGGCATCCGCGGCCGGCCTGTCGATGTTGTACGCTGCAAGACGATTCCCTTAGAGGTTCCCGCCGAAGCCGAGATCATCATCGAAGGCGAGATTTCCATCGAGCGCAAGGAACGCGGCGAACCGTTCAGCGACTATCCAGGCTATCTGATGGTCGAGCGTGAATTTCGCTCGGTGATCGACGTTAAAGCAATCACCATGCGGCGCAATGCGATCTTCACGGCAATTCTGGTTGGCTTGCCGCCGAGCGAGTCCAACGGCATCTCGCGCACCTGCCGCGAAATGATGCTCTACAATTTTCTCCGTTACAGCTGCGCGATGCCGGAAGTTCTCGAAGTAGCTTGTCCGGAAATGGGCGGCGGCTGGAACTGGTGGGTGATCCGCATGAGCAAGAGCCATCCGAGCAAGCCTAAACAAGCCCTGCATGCGGCGTCCGGCATGGACCCGACCAGCAAGATGATCATCGTCGTCGACGAAGACATCGACCCGAAGGATCCGGATATGGTGATGTGGGCGATGAGTTTTGCCATGCAGCCGCACCAAGACGTCGAAATCAGCACCGGTCGCTCGCCGCTTCTCGATCCCTCGGCGCACTCGCTCATGCGCGGCCGTGAGGAGCGGAGCTATCCCGGTGCGGTGGGCTGCTCCGGTCTACTCATCGACGCGACCCGGAAAGGGCCGTTTCCACCCGTTGGTTTGCCGAAAAAATCTTACATGGAGAATGCACTGAAGATTTGGCAAGAGGCGGAGATGCCTAAGCTCAATCTCAAGGAGCCTTGGCACGGTTATCCGCTGGGACTTTGGGATGATGAGGACGATCGCCTTGCTGAGAAAGTCGTGCAGGGCGAGTATTTTCAACATAAGGAAGTGAAAGGACACTGACCTTGGCAAAGCGCGACACCAGTTACGAAATTTGGATGCGGCAAGAGAGCATTCCGGTTGTCGAAGGTTACGGAGTCGAAGACGTGCGCCAATTGACGCTCAAGTCCTGGCCGCGCACCGGCGGCAAGGGCGCGTTTATCGACTTGAAAGGTATGGAAGGATTCACCGGCATGTACGTCGGCGAAATTCCGCCGGCAGGCGCTCTCAATCCCGAGAATCATCTTTACGAAGAGCTGATTTACATCATCCAAGGCATCGGCGCCACCGAGATTTGGTCGGTCGGGGAAGAGAAACGAAAAATGCATTTTGAATGGCAACAAGGCAGCTTGTTCGCGATTCCGCTCAACACCCGCCATCGGATGATCAATGGCAGTAAAGAACCGGTGTTTTTTCTCGCCGTCACCAGCGCCCCCTTGATGATCGATTTGCTGCACAATATTTCGTTTGTGATGGGCAGCGATTACAAGTTCGGCGACCGCTTCGATGGCGAAAGCAATTACTTCGTTCCAACGAGTTCCCGCAAAGAGATCGGCGGTTTTATCAACTGGGAAACCAACTTCATCGCCGATGCGCGCGGGGCGTTGGTCGATCCATCGGAAGCTAAAGGTTTTGGCGTCAAGATTACCTC
>DATLCH010000273.1:0-8237 GCA_035526465.1 Candidatus Limnocylindrales bacterium
CCACCGATGATTGCGAACCGCCCGTTGGGAACTTCGCCGAATTTAGCGCTCAAATCAGCCAAGGCGAGATCGAGGGCGGCTTGCAAACAGGCTTCAGCGAGATCGGACAGTTGGCGCAGTACACCGAGAAAGTCGATCGACCCGCCGAGATCGTGCAGACCGATGCGGATAAATTCCTCGTTCTTATAGCGGCGCAACGCGTTGAGCTTGTCCTCCATTTCGTCTAATGCGGCAAGGCTGGTCTGCAGCTCAGTGAGCATCTCGTTCTTCGATTTGTCGATGCGTGTCAGATCGACACGAATCAATGTGTCGATGAGCTCGGGGCGTTTTAGAAACAAATCAGTCAAAAATTGGCTATCGGCGAATAGCGTGATTAACAGCCTCATGGTTTCCGGGTTTTCCCCTAACAGCGTCAGAAATCCGGTGCGCCCGCCGATGCGATGACTAAAACTAGCGAGATTGAATAGCGCCTGGTCGGGCGCCCCCGACTTAGCGATCTCGGCTATCAACGCCGGTCCGAGGGTTCGCATGATTTTCAAGCGTTTTGGACTCGGCGGCGAATAGCTTTCGCCGTCTCGCACGGCGAGCAGATTCTCATAAGCCTTTTCTGAATCGCTGAATCCGACGTGGGCCAAGTGCTTGGTGATAACTTGCTGGTTGTCGAGATCGTTCCAGATTGACCCCTCGACACTGGCGCCTTCGCTCTCGATGTCCTTTTGCGCCCGGTAAAAGAGCCGATCGAAAATATTGCGTACGGTATTGGTGTAGCGGCGATGATCGCGCCAAAATAGCTCACTTTCACCGAGCTTTCCTTGGTGGATATAACCGAGCCGGCGGGCGTAGGCTTGCTCCTCTGCTTCGCCGTCCGGGATCGAGTGGACGTGGCCTTCCTGGACGATTTGTACTTTGTGTTCAGCTTGACGCAAAAAACGATAGGCTTCTGACAGTTTGTCGCGCTCTTCGATTGTAATAAACTTTCGCTTTGCCAGTTCCATCAGTGCCGGCAGCGTACTCGGTCGGCGCAATTCGGGCTCGTAGCCGCCGTTGACCAGTTGCAGCGCTTGAGTGAAAAATTCGATTTCGCGAATTCCCCCGTAACCGAGTTTCAAATTGCGTGTTTTTTCGTCGCCGATGAGCAGTTCGTTCTCAATGCGTTCCTTCATGTGGCGCAGCTCGTCGACAGTCGTATAGTCAAGATAGCGGCGATAGATAAACGGCTCGAGCTCTTTTAAAAACTGTGTGCCAAGTTCAATTGCGCCGGCCACAGGCCGTGCTTTGATCATCGCGGCACGTTCCCAACATTGTCCCCAAGACTCGTAATACAACATCGCCGAATCGAGCGACTGCACCAAAGGACCGTTGATGCCGAGCGGACGCAGGCGCAGATCGGTGCGAAAGACGAAACCGTCTTCGGTGACATCGCCCATCGCTTTGATGATCATTTGCCCGACGGCATTGAAGAATTCCCGTGCTCCAGTCTTGCCTTTGCGCCCGCCGCTAGTTTCCCCTTCGTCGTTCTCGTAGAGAAATATTACATCGACATCGGAACTGAAGTTGAGCTCGCCGCCGCCCAACTTGCCCATCCCGATGACGACAAAACCATTGGGAACACCCGAAGTCGGCAAGTTGAGTTGGCCAAAATCTTTCTCAACTTCCGCCCGGCAATACTGGTAAGCGGCTTCCAGCGACGCGTCGGCTAATGCCGTCAACTCGCGCACGGTCTCTTCCATGGGGACCGACGGCATTAGATCGCGTCCGCCGATGCGCAGGTACTCGCGTTGTTTATGTTGGCGCAGAGCGGCGCAGAAATCGTCGAAGGATTTTACTTGTTTTAAGATTGCCGAGAGTTCCTTGAGGTGATCGGCGACCGCTTTCTTCGTGTTCTTAATTTGGCGGCGAAACAGGTCCGGCCACTCCGCGCCTTGACGAATGAGCACCTCGCTCAAAAACGAACTTCCCCCCAATACGCCAAATAAGCTCGCCAACTCGCCTGGAGAAAATTGTTCGAGCGCCTTTGCGCCGCTCGATTGAACGAGCCGGGAGAAATTGGTTTCAGCCAGGGTAGGGGATGGGCAGGCCGCCAGATATCGCTGATATCGTCGGCGTCGCTCGGAAATCTTGCTTGTCTCCGCCCGCGTACTCACTAGATTACAGTAACCATCTCATTACTGTCCTTCAAGGCTGAGTACGAGTTGGGTTCGGGAAGTTGGATTTCGCTTAAAACGATGCAGCCATATCGATCTGCAGGACGTGAATTGCGCCGCGGCAAATCGTGGGAAACTCTCCGCAAACATGGAAGCGGACGGTCAGCATATTCAGAAATTCTCGTCTTGCAACCGGAGAGCGTTCAGTCCGGCAATCCTGCGGACTCTAGATCACCCCAGCGAACGATGCGCTTAGCCGTGATCGCAATCATTGGCCGCTGGTGGATCGCCATGGATCGGTAATGACGATATTTTCGCCGCAGAAGTTTAACGGCGCTGCGGTGCTTCGCGCCGCTTTGTAGAATCCGCGCCGTACCGAACACGAGAACGTAGGCGAGCTTGCGCCAGTTTTCTTCATAATGGTCGACGACCAGGGCAACCTTGGGGTTCTCCCGGATATTCGTCAGCCGTTTCAGCTTGCTTGGAGCGGCGCGTTTCGGCTTCTCATCGATGGGCGAATAGAAATATTTCCTGTCAAAGACAAAACAGATCGGGATCACATGAGGTTGGCCAGAGTTATCGGTAGTCGCGAGATGAGCAGTGCGTGCGTAATTGAGTAGGCGCGAGGCGTGCGAGGACAGTTTCAGGGGTTCCAATCGTTCCAACGGTTCCAGCCGTCCACGCGCGCGTCTCACGCCTCGTGCCTGCTTTAAATCTTAAACTCTCCCACTACGTTGGGCGCGAAGATTTCTTCGACCGTGACTTTGCGCGCCAACAGGCCCTGCTCGCCCATGTAACGAATTAAGTGGTCGAGTAGGTGGCGGTTGGCTTCGACGCCGTAGGGCCACCAGTCGGGACCGAAGATTTCGCGCATCTGTTCGCGTTCCCAGGAGAGCCAGGGCAGCGTGCACGCCATGGTGTTGGAGATATGCATATTTTTGATTGCCAGGTCTTTGGCTTCGCAAAATGCCTTATACAGGCTGCGGGCGATCCATGGATTTCTATCGTATACTTCTTTCTTGATCACCAGCACATGCATAATCGGAAATATCTTGGTGCGCTTGTAGTAGTCGACCTCGACTTCTTTATAGTTCGGGAACAAACGTTTTACCTTGGAGTGGCCTTTGACGAAGGATGACGGCGCCCGCGCGGAAATCAATGCATCGATTTCGCCGTTTTCCAACATTCCATTTAAAGTTTTGTCGTCGGCGATCGGATCAAGTTTGATTTCCGGCGGCAACGTGAGTCTCACCCGCTCTTTTCTGCCGGCCTCTTCTTGACCGCCGGTGAACCAGTGCATGTCGGCAGCCGTGACGTCGAAGTCGTCCTTCAAAAAACCGCGGATCCACACCGCTGCGGTAATAGAATATTCGGGTGCGCCCACTCTTTTGCCTTTAAAATCAGCCGCGCTCTTGATGCCCGAGTCGGTGTTGATGAATACGCAGGAATGGCGGAAATAACGCGACGGAAAGACCGGAATGGCGACGAAGGGCGAATTGCCGCGACTGATCATGGTGACATGATTAGACAGCGACATTTCGGAGACATCGAATTCCTGGTGATGGCCCATGCGCCAAAAGATCTCTTCGGCTTCGAGCGGTACGTAGTTGATTCGGATGCCTTCGGCCTGGACGTCGCCGGTGCGCAGCGCAAAGGTGCGATCGTAGTTGCCGCAGCCCACTGTTAGAAATAATTTTTCCACTCTTGTTCCCCCTATTTTGTGTCGAGTCGGAGATGGAAGATCGAGGATGGAGGAGGCCATCGATTCCTCAACTCTCAATCATCCATTCTCAATTATCAACTTACTGGGTATCCCAGCGCGAGTAACGTTGCGCGATGGCAATTAAGATCACTGAAATGAGCGAGATCACCAGGCCGATGGCCGCGACACGGCCGCGCATGCCGTCGAGATAGAGAAAATAAAGCAGTGGTCCCAGCGGTTCGGCGCCGGGACTGTATAAAAACAAGGTCGCGCTGAACTCGCGCATGAAAATCGTCACGAGAATAATCCAGCCGGCCATGACGCCGGGCCGCATCATCGGAATCAGGACGCGGCGAAAAGTTGCCAGGAAACCGGCGCCGCAGACAATCGAAGCTTCTTCGAGTTCTTTGTGTACTTGGATGATGGTACTGGTGACGGCGCGCAGTCCGTAAGGTAGAAAACGCGTAACGTAGGCGATCAGAATGATCCATATAGTGGCGTAAACCGGAATCGGAAAATCGACATAAGCCCAGAGCAGCCCCAATGCCATCGCCGTGCCGGGAAACGCCCAAGGAATGAAAACCAAACCTTCGATCAGGCCGCGACCGGCAATTTTCGTTCTGACCGTAATGTAAGCGGCCAACGAAGCTAGCAGCATGCACAGAGTCGCGCCGAGCAGGGCGAGAATGAGACTATTGATGAGTGCCTTGTGGACGCGTGGCGTGGCCCAGACATATTGAAAATGTGACAGCGTTAAGTTGTTCCACGTCTGCCAAGTCGGAACATGATAGTACGGCAGTATGGCAACGAGCGATAATACCAATATCGGTAACAGCACCAGCAAAATCAATAAGAACAGGGCGACGCCAGTCGCGGCGTAACGCCAAGGACCGAGCTCGATCTGGTGCGGCCGAAATCCTTTACCGGTGACAGTGGAAAACGATTCCACTTGGGAAGTAAAGCGGCGGTCGAGATAGACGAAAATGAGCGCGACGGCAAGAATGCCGACGCCGTAGGCGGCGGCAAGGTTGTGATTGGTCGGAAACGAGCCCAACGCCTCGCGCCAGATCTTCGTGGTGAACACTTCGATGCGCGCTGGCAGCGCGATGATCGCCGGCGTGTCGAAGCTTTCGATGGCGCGGACGAAATTCAGGGTTCCGGCGGCGAGTATGGCCGGTCGTATCAATGGGAAAGTAATTCGGCGCATCACACCGAATTCGCCCGATCCAAGAGTCTTGGCCGACTCTTCCAATGACGGATCCATGCTTTTCATCGCCGCGGCGATGATCAGAAACGCCAGCGGCGTTAAGATCAGCGCTTCCACAAAAATCAGTCCAGGCATCGAATAAATGTTGAACGGCCCTTTCTCCAGGCCGAAGAGCTTTACGATCGAAGCATTGATCAAACCGTTGCTAGGATTGAGCAGCATCACCCAAGAGATCGAAACCAGGATCGGCGGCAAAATATTCGGAATGATCGCGGTGAGCTCGAACAGCCGACGCCACGGCGCGTCGGTGCGGATGGTTATCCAGGCCAGTGCCAGGGCAAAGATAAGCGACACCCCGGACGCACCGACGCCGAAGATAAATGAGTTCAACAACAGCGAATACGCTTCGGGATCGCCGTAAGCCTTGACGTAGTTTTGCAATGTGAAGTGACCGGGCACTCCCAACGGCGCATCGGTGAGACTGCCGTAAAATAGAAAATACGTCGGGTAGAGACTCAGAAAGGCGATGATACCGCCCACCATAAGAAACACCCAGCTGACGGGTTGGCTGAGAAAGACACCGAGGCGCGACCGGGTCCATGCTGAGGTGAGCGGCGCTTGGGTGCCGAAAGTGGTTTCGGGGGTGGACACGAATGGATCCAGCTAGCAGATTACTGAAAATTCTATCGGATTCCTTTGACGGGCTCAGGACCAACGAGAAGTAATTATACTAGTTCCGTTCATGCTGAGCTCATCGAAGCAGCTTTTGGCGTATTTCTGGAGCTCGCTAACGCAAGAAAATTTGTGTGTATTCCTTTTTCTTCTCGGCAAATTCCTTAGTGCTCAAGTCGTCCATTTCGACGAAGCCCAACTTGTCTGCGCCAGGCAAGGGCGGCAGAACTCCCTTGCGGTTCACAAACTCGCCCAACTTCGACATCAAGTTCATACTCTCGTCGCCGAGAAAATAGTCGATGAAGGCTTTGCCGGCGTTTACATGCGGTGCTTTGCTAGCGAGTGTGATGTAGCTGGCATCGCCAATGAGTTTGGGATCTCTGACATAATCCACCGGCGCGCCCTTCTTAGCATCTATGTATGCATATTTGACGTAGGTGATAGCGATGGGTATTTCACCGCTGGCAACCCGCTCTGCTGCGGGCAAAAGCGATTCGACCCATACCGGTTTGTTGGCGGCGAGATCGCGCATGAATTTCTCCGCCTTCTCCTTACCCATGATTTTGTACAAACTCGCCAGCCATTGTGTCGTAGTCGTGTGCTGGGTCGGGTCCGGCATGACAATCTTGCCTCTGTATTGCGGCTTGGCGAGATCATCGAGCGATTTCGGGTATTCGTTCTGCTTCAGCGCCGATTTGTTATAGACGACGCCGACGACGACATTCCGATAGCGTGGTCCTAGGTTTGGATCGAGAACGTCTTTAGGAAAATCGCTATTGGTAGGAGAATCGTATTTCTGAAAAAAACCGTCTTTTTGCATCAGGCGCATGACGTTGTCGGCGGCGACGATGGCGTCGGCAGCCGCTTTGCCGGCGCGGAACTCGGTCATGGCGCGGTCCATCACCTTAGTCGCCGAAGCACGCCAGTACTCCGCCTCTATGCCAGTTTTCTTTTTGAATCCTTGCAGGACGGCCTCCATGGTGTCGGCTTCGAGTGATCCGTAGATGACCGCTTTACCTTCTTTTTTCGCGGATTCGAGTAACTGGCCACTCTGCGCGCGCACTGCCGTCGCCGTTAACGACCAACTGAGTAAGGCGATGAGCAAAATATGAACGGAAGGTTGCATGGATTTCTCCTTGGTTGGACGCTCGAGGGTCGGCGAAGCGCAGCGATATTTTCAGATTTCACCGAGTGAGTCAAGTAAACTTTGGCGAGGCTGACGATCTTCTCCACTCGTAGATTGACTCCGTTAAGCGCGGATCATATAAAAGATTTTTTGCAGCGGCGAAGGGAGAATGGAAATTCATGGCTAAGTTGGATTTGCTAATTAAAAACGGCGAGGTGTGGACGCCGGGCGGTTTTATCGACGCCGATATTGCGGTCGACGACGGCAAGATCATTGCTCTCGGCAAGTCGCCGGTGTTGCCGAACAGCGCCGATCAGGTGATTGACGCCAAGGGTAAAAAAATTGTCCCCGGTTTGATCGATACTCACACGCATCATCACGACCCAGGCTTCACTTACAAAGAAGACATCACGACCGCGACCATGGCGGCGGCTGCCGGTGGTGTGACCACGTCGATCGGCATGCCCAATGTGAACCCACCGACTACGACAGTGGAGCGTTATCGCGCACTAGTCGAACATCACAGCAAAAACGCTATTGTCGACTTCAATCACAACCCCTCCGGCACGGTGCCGGAAGAGATTCCCGGTCTGGCTAAGGAAGGGCCGCTAGCCTTTAAAATTTTTATGGTCAAGGATACCGGCCGCGATTATCCGCATATGCCGGGCATCGGCATCAACAACAACGGCGAATTGTTCAAATGCTTTGAAGCCGTCGGCAGCACCGGACTGCCTTTAATGGTCCATCCGCACGATCAAGACTTGATGGACGAGATCGAAGGGCGCTACTGGAAGAAAGAAGACCGCAGCCCGCAGGCCTACGCCAAAGCCTACCGCGATTACGACGGTATCATTTGGGACACGGCGATGGCGACACTGTTTCGAATGCAGAAAGCGCTCGGCACGCCGCTGCATATTTTGCACATGACCACGCCGGAAGGCATCGCCATGCTGCGCCGCGCCAAAGATGAAGGCCGGTCCTGTAGCTGCGAGGTCAATCCTTGGGCGATGTTCTTGGGCACTTGGGAGAATGTCGAGAAGATGGGCCCCTACTGCTTAGGTTTTTGGGTGCCGCCGGCCCATGTGAACGGCTTGTGGGAAGCAATCAACGACGGCACCATCGACATGATTGGCACAGACCACGCACCGCATACCAAAGAAGAAAAAGATCGCGGCTGGTCCGATATGTGGAGTTGTCCCGGCGGCGAGCCGCAGATCCAGGATTATCTGAGTCTATTTCTCGACGCGGTGAATCAAGGCAAGCTGTCGCTCGATCGCTTGGTGCGCATCTCGTCGTTCAATCCGGCCAAGGTTTTCAACATCTACCCGATGAAGGGCGTGCTCATGCCGGGCTCCGATGCCGATATGGTGATCGTCGATATGAATA
>DATLCH010000279.1:0-10883 GCA_035526465.1 Candidatus Limnocylindrales bacterium
TAGGTAAATCGCTCGACGGCCGTGAACGGCACATGTGGCAAGCATGTGATAAATCCGCGCAACGAATATTCGCCGATACGGTAACGCAGGTCGTAAACAAATTGTGCCGCCGGCGAGCGCCGACGCTTTCTCTTAGCCATGAACACTTATGAATTCGTCGCGCACGCTTTGCAAGTTGATTCTATGCGAAATCGGCGGCTCTGGTTAATCGCGCCGGTGCATAGGGAGAAATAAACGCTTAGTGGCCCGCAGCCCGGCGCAATTTGGGTTTGTGTCGGCCGGACACGGCCTGTCGATTGGGCAGTTTTCCGCGGCTTGGCCTCAGAGAAATTACTTGAGCTTGTGTCTGGCGCGTGAGCTGCTGCTGTTTTTTCCAGTGCGCCAGGCCACGCCGTACATAGTTCGGCTCGAGACCTAACGTCTCGCAGACGATATCGAAGGAAAAAATACCTAAGTCGGCGCCCTGAAAAATCCAATCCTCGGTATCGCGAAACTGCGTCTTTCCCTTGCTATCGCGGGCGAACAAATATTTCTGAAAACAGGCGACAGCGTCTTCCAATATCGCGAGCATCAACTTTTTCTCCGGTTCCAAGTGCAGCTTGCGCCGAAATGTATCGAGATATTGATCAGGCAGCAGAGTATCCGGCTGAAATAGCGAAGTTACGCGTTCTTCCATATTCAATCCTGTCCCGTAAGCCATGAAACCCACCTCCCATTAGAGTGCGGCAGAGACCGAGGTCGCATTGCGAGAACATGCATCCTGGTTATGCAACACTCGAAAGAGAAGAGGAGCCAATAAGTTCCCGGCAAGGCCGGGCTCTTAACCCGGCGATCGTTGTGCTGCTGAGCACTTCATTAACTTTTCTTTGCACTTCGCTCCACACTCCAATCATCGTGCATCGAGATATTTGATCACAGCCCAAGTGTTCGTCCATACATGCATTGACAGCGATGGGACCTTCAATAGCTTCAATGACATCGCTAAAGGAAATCGCTTCCGGCGCACGCGCCAACGCATAGCCGCCGCACGAACCGCGCTTCGACTTGATGAGACCGCCGCGAATCAAATCTTGAATGATCTTTTCCAAAAATTTCCGTGGCACACCTTGTTCTCTGGAGATCTCGGCGATGGAGCAACACTTCTCCGGGTCTTGACCCGACAAGTAAATCACGGCACGCAGTCCATAATCGACCCGCCGCGGAATCTGCATAAGCCCCATAATTTAACTCCCTCTATCGACGTGCGCCGGCACTGCGCTGCTCGTCCGGAGGACAGCGTTGGCTCCCCAATCTGCCCAGAGCCGAAAGGCCCTGTAAGCGTTGGACGATTGCCGGCACCTTTTCGTTAACGTAGGCGACCTCTGCCTCGGTATTGAATCGACTCAAACTGAAGCGCACCGCACCCTGCAGCCAGTCGGCCGGCACGTCCATCGCCCGCAAAACATGCGACGGCTCGGCTGATCCCGCCGTGCAGGCCGAGCCGGTGGAAGCGCAAATGCCCTGCTGGTCCAACAGAACGAGCATCGACTCGCCTTCTAGATAGCGAAAACTGATGTTCAACGTGTTCGGCAAACGCGGTTGCTTTCGACCGTTGACTCGGCTCTCCGGACACGAGGTCAGCAGAAGGCTTTCCAAGCGGTCGCGCAGCTTCATCACGTGCGCGCCATCTTCGGAGATGCGATTCAATGCGATCTCAGCAGCCATTCCCATGCCGATAATACCGGCGACGTTTTCCGTTCCGGCGCGGCGATTGCGCTCTTGATGCCCGCCGATCAGAAATGGCGGGAATGAAATGCCGCGCCGCACGTACAATGCACCCACTCCCTTGGGTGCATGAAATTTATGGCCGGAGATGGTCAGTAAATCGATGCCTAGGGCGCTTACGTCGATGGAGATCCTGCCAGCAGCTTGGACCGCATCGACGTGTAAGGGAACCCCTTTAGCACGCGTGATCGCGCCAATCTGGTCGATCGGGAAAATCACACCAGTCTCGTTGTTCGCCCACATGACCGAGACCAGGGCAGTATCATCGGACAGCGCCGCAGATAACTCGGCTAGGTCAAGGCCCCCTTCTGGGTCGACGCTCAACCAGGTCACCCGGTAACCTTTTTTCTCGAGATGTTGGCACAAGCCGACCACCGCGGAGTGTTCGACTCTAGTCGTAACAATATGGCGCTTATGCGGCCGCGCTTCGAGCATGCCACGAATCGCTGCATTATCACCCTCCGTGCCGCTGCTGGTGAAAATCACCTCGACTGGATCGGCGGCGCCGAGCAGCGCGGCCACTTGGGCGCGCGCCTGATCGATTCTCTGACCGACGCCACTGCCGAAGCGATGAATACTCGACGGGTTACCATAAAATTCGGTGTAGAACGGCGCCATCGCCTCGGCGACTTCGGGCAACACTCGAGTCGTGGCATTATTATCGAAATAAACGTCCATTGAATTCAGACAACCTTCCGGTGAACCGATTAGCCGACACTGCCCTCAAGACTGACGCCTAATAATTTCTGCGCTTCAACGGCAAACTCCATTGGCAACTCCTTAAACACCTGCTTGCAGAAACCACTGACAATCATATTAACCGCGTCCTCGTTGGAGATGCCGCGCTGCCGGCAATAGAAAAGTTGATCTTCGCCTATCTTCGATGTCGATGCCTCATGCTCGACCTGCGCGGCGTTGTTAAGCACTTCGAGGTACGGGAATGTGTGGGCAGCGCATTTATCCCCCAACAACAACGAATCGCACTGTGAATAGTTACGCGCTCCGCTGGCCCCTTTCATAATCTTCACCAAGCCGCGATAAGTGTTTTGACCGTGGCCGGCGGAAATTCCCTTGGAGATGATCGTGCTCTTGGTGTTCTTACCGATGTGGATCATCTTGGTGCCGGTGTCGGCTTGTTGATAATTATTGGTCAGCGCCACCGAGTAAAACTCGCCGACCGAATCATCGCCTTGCAAAATGCAGCTCGGATACTTCCAGGTAATCGCCGAACCGGTTTCCACCTGCGTCCAGGAAATCTTCGAGCGATCCCCCAAGCACTTGCCGCGCTTGGTGACGAAGTTGTAGATACCGCCCTTGCCTTCCTTATCGCCCGGATACCAATTTTGTACCGTGGAATATTTGATCTGGGCGTCTTTGTGCGCGATCAACTCGACGACCGCCGCGTGCAGCTGATTCTTGTCACGCATCGGCGCAGTGCAGCCCTCAAGATAGCTCACCGTCGCACCTTCATCGGCGACGATCAACGTGCGTTCAAATTGTCCGGTGTCGGCCGCATTGATGCGAAAATAGGTCGACAACTCCATCGGGCACTTGACGCCCTTCGGTATGTAGCAGAACGAGCCGTCGCTGAAGACCGCCGAGTTGAGCGCCGCGAAAAAATTATCGGTATACGGCACCACTGAGCCTAGATACTTTTTGATCAGCTCGGGATGCTGATGCACCGCCTCGGAAAACGAGCAGAATATAACGCCCATCTCGGCGAGCTTGCTTTTAAACGTCGTCGCCACGGAAACACTGTCGAATACTGCGTCGATGGCGACACCCGCTAGGCGCTCTTGTTCTTTGAGCGGAATGCCAAGCTTGGCATAGGTTTCGAGCAGGTCGGGGTCGACTTCCTCCAAGCTTTTTGGCCCATCGTTCTGTGACTTGGGCGCGGAATAGTAGCGGATCGCTTGATAATCGATCGCCGGATAATGCACCTTCGCCCATTTGGGTTCAGCCTCAGCTGTTTCCAGCTTACTCCAATGACGATAAGCCTTCAGACGCCACTCGAGCATAAATTCCGGCTCGTTTTTCCGTGCCGAAATCAGTCGAATGACATCTTCATTTAACCCCGCCGGTATGGTATCGGCCTCGATGTCCGAAACGAAACCATACTTATATTCGCGCCGGGCAAGATCTTCGACAGTAGCAGATCCCATGTTTGCTCCTTCCGTTTTCACACCGTGAACGACGCGCCGCAGCCGCAGGCCTTCTTGACATTGGGATTCTGGAAAACAAATCCGGATTGCATTAGTTCGTCCTTGTAATCGAGTTCAGTGCCGGTCAAATACAGTAAGCTTTTCATGTCGACCAAAACCTTGGCGCCGTCTTTCTCGAAAACCTTATCGGTTCCCTTGGGCACATCGAAGTCAACTTTGTATTGCAATCCGGAACAGCCGCCGCCGACAACTTTTACCCGAAGGCCCTGGCCTTCCCGGTTCTGGCTGGCCGCCAACTCTTTGATTCTCGCCGCTGCCCGTTCGGTGACACTCACGCCCGTCGCCATGATATTTCTCCTGTCAAAAACGCCAATGGCTTAATAAAATTCGCTATCGCTTTGCGTTTGCCGGCTGCGGTTTGCTTTTCTTTGCTTTGTAGATCGGTGACATTTCGCGCAGTCGCCGCACCTCTTCGACGACGCGCATAACGGTGTAGTCGATTTCCTCTGCGGTGTTAAATCGGCCGAGTCCGAAACGTATCGCGCTGTAAGCTAACTCATCGGCAAGCCCGATCGCCTTCAAAACGTGCGACGGCTCTAAACTCGCCGAAGTACAGGCGGAGCCGGTCGACACCGCGATATCCTTTAGACCCATTAAAAGCGATTCGCCCTCGATAAAAGCAAAGCTCATATTCAAGTTTCCGGGCAGACGCTGAGCGACGTGACCGTTGATCTGGACGTCGTCAAGCTGCTCGAGAAGGCCGTCCTTCAGGCGCTCGCGCAAAGCGATCAAACGCTCTGCCTCGGCGCTCATTTCCTTTTGCGATAACTCGCAGGCTGTGCCCAGTCCAACGATGCCGGAGACGTTCAACGTTCCCGAACGCATGCCGCGCTCATGACCGCCACCATCGATGACCGATGCCAGCTTTACCCGGGGGTTGCTCGATCGTACATAAAGCGCGCCGACGCCTTTAGGGCCGTACATCTTATGCGCCGTAAGCGACAATAGATCGATTCCCATCTCCTCGACATTGATGGGAAACTTGCCAACACCCTGGGTCGCGTCGCTATGAAATAAAATTTTCTTCGCTTTGGCCAACCGGCCGATCTCTTTAACCGGTTGGATCGTGCCAATCTCGTTGTTTGCCGCCATAATCGAGATCAGGATTGTCTTGTCGGTGATGGCATCGCGCACGCGTTCCATGTCGATCAAACCGTCCGCGAGAACCGGCAGATAGGTCAGCTCGAAACCATGCTTTGCCAGTACCTTACAACTATCCAATACCGCCTTGTGTTCGGCGACACAGGTGATGACGTGATTGCCTTTTTCGCGATAGGCCTCGGCAACGCCTTTGATTGCCAAATTATCCGACTCGGTGGCGCCGCTGGTAAAGACGATCTCACGGGGCGAAACGGCACCGATGAGTTTGGCGACTTGCTCTCGGGCGCGATCCACCGCGGCATCGGCCTCCCAACCGAAGGCATGGCTTTTACTCGCTGCATTACCAAAGCGCTCGGTAAAATACGGTAACATTACCTCCAAAACGCGTGGGTCTACCGGCGTGGTGGCGTGATTATCGAGGTATATTGGAGTTTGCAGAGCCATTGACGGTCAACTTCATTCCAGACCGGATTGGTCTGATATCAAAGATAACCAAGAGTGCGAAACGAGTCAATACCTAGCGTACGATAACTAAGTCCGCGAATCGATGGACGAATTCGCCTCAGGTACGAGAACGGCTTGCAGGTAGCGGCCGGTCGCAGACGCCGTGACTGCGACGATTTGCTCTGGTGTGCCGCGTGCAACGATCTCTCCGCCGGCCATTCCGCCGCCCGGGCCGAGATCGATTATGAAATCGGCGCACTTAATCACTTCGAGATTATGTTCGACAATAATCATCGTGTTGCCGAGATCGATTAGACGGTTGAGCAGTTCGAGGAGTTGTCGGATGTCATCAAAATGTAGACCCGTGGTCGGCTCATCGAGGAGATAGAGTGATCTTCCATTGGACCGACGCGCCAACTCGCGCGCCAGCTTCAGCCGTTGCGCTTCGCCGCCGGAAAGCGTCAGGGCAGATTGGCCCAGGGTTAAGTAACTTAGGCTAACCTCGCGCAACATACGCAAGCGTTGGTGAATCGCCGGCACGGCACTTAACAGTTCGGCTGCTTGGTTCACCGTAAGATCCAAAATATCGGCGATGCTCAGGCCTTTATACTTGATAGCCAGCGTCTCACGGTTATAACGCCGTCCTTTACATGATTCACAAGGGACATACATCTCTGGCAAAAATTGCATCTCTACGCGGGTGACCCCCTCGCCCTGGCAGGTTTCGCAGCGGCCGCCCCGGACGTTAAAGGAAAATCGTTCGGCTTTGAAGCCGCGTACCCGCGCCTCCGGAATTTGCGCGAACAGCTCACGGAGGTGGTCGTGCACTCCCATAAATGTCGCGGGGTTCGATCGCGCTGTACGGCCAATCGGCGATTGATCGATAGCGATGACTCGGTCGAAATTTTCCCAACCTGAGACATGCTGGGAATCGAGCGTCTTACCGCCCCGTTTTTGCAACCGCTGGCTGACCGTTTGACAAAGCACCTCCATAACTAAAGTACTCTTGCCGGCGCCCGATACTCCGGTTACACAGGTCATCGCGCCAATGGGGAACTGCACCGTGAGATTTTTTAAATTGCGCTGCCGAACGCCGGTAATTTTTAAGAAACTCCCACTGCCGGCGCGCCGGCGCGCCGGCAGCGCGATTTCCAGCTCCCGCGCGAGATATCTGCCGGTCAGCGAGCGGTGATTTTTCTGCAATTCGGCGGGAGTGCCATAGGCGACGACTTCACCGCCATTGACGCCCGCTCCGGGTCCCATGTCGACGACGTAATCGGCTGCGCGGATGGTCTCGGGGTCATGCTCGACAACGACCACGGAGTTGCCGGTGTCGCGCAGTCGGCGCAGCAAGCCGATCAATCGGTCATTGTCTTTCTGGTGCAAACCAATGCTCGGCTCGTCGAGAATATACAGGACACCAGCGAGAACCGAACCGATCTGAGTCGCCAACCGCACGCGCTGCAGCTCTCCGCCGGAAAGCGTTGTTGTCGGCCGATCCAAACTCAAATAATCAAGTCCCAGTTCCGCTAAACAGCGTAACCGACTGGCGATCTCGGCAATGATTTTTTCGCCAACCGCTCGGCGTTCGGGAGCGAGTTCGAGTCGATCGAGAAACGTCAGATTGTCGATGATCGACGCCGCGGTAAATGCCGCAATATTTTCGCCACCGAGACGCACGGCCAAGCTTTCTTTGCCCAAGCGCGTACCGCGACAAACCGAGCACGGCCTGACATCCGTCTCATTGCTGACGCGCTTGTCACGTTTGATCTCAATGCCGGTGCCTTTGCAGGCGACACAGGCGCCTTCCGGACGATTAAAAGAAAACAAAGCCGGGGTGACATCACCAAGCGTCGTACCACAGCCGACGCAGACAAATTTTTGAGTGAAAACCAACTGCTCGGTCGGCACAACATTATCATCGCCGAGAACTTTAATTTTCACCGTCTGTTGCCCGACTCGCGCGGCTACTTCCAACGAATCGGCCAAGCGCTTCTCAACTCCGTCGCGCAGCACCAGGCGATCGATTACCAGATCGAGTTCAGTTGCCTGCTGCACGGCCACAGGAATCTCGCCGGCAAGTTCATAGTTTTGTCCGTCGAGCATCACTCGGGTAAATCCTTGACGCATCATCTCTTCTAAACTCTTCCCCGCCTCGCCTGCTGTCAGTCGCACTGGCGCTAAGATTAAAATTCGCGACCCCCGCGGCAGCGCCATCACTCGATCGGTGATTTGCTCAATCGACTGCGCGTGAATTTCACGGCCGCAATTGACGCAAAACGGCTGCCCGACGCGGGCAAACAGAAGTCGGAGAAAATCATAAATGTCGGTTAACGTGCCAACGGTGGAACGCGGATTCAAGGCGGCGGTTTTTTGTTGAATTGCTATGGCCGGCGACAACCCGTCGATGCGATCGACGTCAGGCTTGGCCAATTGCTTGAGCAGCTGACGCGTATCGGCGCTCAAGGATTCGAGATAGCGCCGCTGCCCTTCGGCATAGAGCGTATCGAAGGCGAGTGATGACTTCCCGGAACCGGAGACACCGGTAACGACGACCAACCGGTCGCGTGGGATCTCCAGATCGATGTTCTTGAGATTGTGGACGCGCGCGCCCTGGATGACGATTTGTCCCGCCATCGCGACGATTACTGCAGCTCGAATTCTTTAAGTTTGTTCTCGATCAGCGTGCGATACTCCTCGAGCTTGGCGGCGGACTGGGCTTCGAATCGAAGCACCAATGCTGGTTGAGTATTGGACGCTCGAATCAACCCCCAGCCATCGGGAAACTGCACGCGCACGCCGTCGACATCGACCACATCGTAATGCTGGCGAAAATACTGCGTCGCCTTCTCGGCAATGATGAATTTCTTATCATCGGCGCAAACGACACGCAGTTCCGGTGTCGAGACGGTTTTGGGCAGATCGGCAAGCAGCGCCGAAAGCGGCTTGCCCGAAGCGGCGAGGATCTCGACGAGACGCAATGACGCGTATACCGCATCGTCGTAACCGAAATAGCGCTCTTTGAAAAAGATATGGCCGCTCATTTCGCCTGCCAGTAGCGCGCCGGTCTCTTTCATTTTGGCTTTGAGCAAAGAATGGCCGGCTTTCCACATGATCGATCTGCCTCCCTGCTCGGCAATATCGTCAAACAGCCGTTGCGAGCATTTCACTTCGGAGATCACCAATGCGCCGGGATTACGCCTGAGCATGTCGCGGGCAAAGATCACGAGCAATTCGTCTCCCCAAAGTATGTTACCTTGCTCGTCGACGGCACCGATCCGGTCAGCGTCGCCGTCATAGGCGATGCCGACATCGGCTTTTTCTTTTCTGACCTTATCGATCAGCAGCGTCAAATTTTCCGGCACCGTCGGGTCTGGATGATGGAACGGGAAATTGCCATCGGGAACGCAAGCAACCTCCCACACTTGGCAGCCCAAGTGGCGGAAAATCGGCGGGGCTACCGGGCCGCCGACGCCGCTTCCGGCATCGACAACGACCTTTAACGGTCGCGCGAGCTTCGTTACGTCGGCTAGCAAATGCTTGTGATAGGGCACGACGATCTCATAACGCTCGACCTTACCGCCCGCGCGCGGGCGAAATTCGCCGCGCTCCATCGTTCGACGAAGCTGTTGAATCTGCTCGCCGTAGAGCGTGTCTTTGCCGCGGCAAATCTTAAAGCCGTTGTACGCCGACGGATTGTGGCTGGCGGTAATTTGAATACCGCCGTCGAGATCGAGATGAAACAAGGAAAAATACAGCAGCGGCGAAGGGCAAACGCCGAGATCGTAAACATGCAAGCCAACGGAGACGAAACCGGCGATCACTGCTTCGGCGTAGGCATCCGAGGTCGCCCGGCAGTCACGTCCCACCGCGACACGGGTCCCGCCCTTGCCGACGATATCCGTGCCATGGACCCTGCCGAGCAGTAGAGCAAATTGGTCGTCGAAGTCGATTTCGGCTAGTCCGCGAATGTCGTATTCGCGAAATACCATTGGATTCATATAATTTTCAATCGAGAATTTTGCCGCGCTAAGCGAGACGCCAAGAGAATCGCTTCGGTCATACTGGTCTCATCGGCTCTGGCCTTACCGGCAATGTCGTAGGCAGTACCATGGTCCACCGACGTACGGATAAATGGCGGCCCCAGGGTCAGCGCCACACCGCCGTAGAAATGGTGCAGTTTGAGCGGTATCAAACCTTGATCGTGATACATGCACACCACCGCGTCATAATCGCCGCGTGCGGCTTGATAAAATAAACTATCGGCTGGGAACGGTCCATGGACGGGAATGCCGCGTTTGCGCGCCGCCCTGACAGCGGGCGCGATGATTTCAATCTCCTCGCTGCCGAAGATCCCCTTTTCCCCGCCGTGGGGATTGAGTGCCGCCACGGCAATGCGCGGCCGGGCGATGCCGAAGGATAGATTCAAGCTTGCGTAGGTCAACTCGAAAGTCTTTTGAATATTTTTGCGGTTGAGACTGCGCGGCACCTTAGCGAAGGGAATATGACCGGTCACCGGGACGACGCGCAACTTATCTCCGATCAGCATCATACGGCACTCGGGCGTGCCGCCAAGCTCGCCAAGCAATTCGGTATGACCGGGATAGTTATAGCCGGCGTCGATGAGAATGTTCTTGCTGATGGGCGCGGTGGCGATGGCGTCAGCAACTCCTGAAAGCGCGAGTTTGGCAGCGACGCGAATGTAGCTGAACGCACCATGCCCGGCAGCTTTAGCGCCGACGCCGGGACGGGAATCTCTGGGACTTAGCGCGGATAACGAACAGACCGTGAACGCATTGGGGTCATCGAGCATTGGCAGGAGCCGTTGGCCTGCTTGCCAGCAGATCAACTTCGGCCTCCGGCCCGTCACACGCGTTCGCTGGAGCACGCCCCAGTCGCCGAGAATCAGGGGGCGGGAAACTTTCTTAATAAGTGGGCTCATCAGAGCCTTTAGAATGATTTCAGGGCCGATACCTGACGGGTCGCCCATAGTGATGGCGATGATGGGTTTGGCTGGCATGCGATGACGACACGACACTTCGCGTGAGATAGTTCGTCGATTATCTCCACTTGCGAATGGTCAGGCAAGAGATCAGGGTTTTTTTGACGAGAACGGATTGAGCGAATCGACGATCGACGAGAATATTCCCTTGGACTGAGGTTCCGCCGGCGGCGCGAAGATATCCGGTGCCTCGGCAGGATTATCGGTGACAAATAGCGGCGTCCCGAAGATACTGACAACGCTCTTGTTCGCCAATGGCCCTTTCTGCTGATCCTCGTCTTCGAAGGGCGTCTCTTTGACGATGTACGACAGTGGGTTCAAATAGCTTAGCACCGAGCGTTGCGCAGGCC
>DATLCH010000282.1:0-3087 GCA_035526465.1 Candidatus Limnocylindrales bacterium
GGAGGATACGAAGTTGGGGTCGACGACAAGTTCGTAGCCTTCGATGCCGACTCTGCCGTCGGTGATCGCCTGGCAGCGGGGATGGTCTGGAAGACCTAGCGTGATTTTCGTCTTGGTGGCCATGAGTTTGCTCCTTCAAATTAGTAGTTCCAGTCGTTCCAATGGTTCCAGAGGTTCCAATCTTTTTCGGACTCCTGGAACGACTGGAACGATTGAAACTCGCCGGCACTACCGGGCGCCGGGGAATATCTCCCGGTAGCGGGTGCCGATCTGCTGGTAGCGTCTTCCTATGTCGAAAATATCCGGCATGCGCACGTCCTGACCTTCCAGCAGTTGGCTCTCCGGGGATTTGACTTTCGGATGAGCCGGCATGCGGTTGGTGGTGACGATGATTTTCTGGCCCTCTTCCGAAAGGAGATAGTCGACGAACAGCGCGCCGGCGAAGGGATGGGGCGCGTTGGCGCTCATGAAGACCAGGCTCGGACTGAGAAAATAAGGTTGGAGCGGCGCGAAGCTCAGCGGCGCGCCCTGGCGACTCAGACTGAGCACCGAGTTGAGATTGGTCTCGACGGCGATCTCATGCTCGCCGGCGGCAAGCAGTTGTGTCATCAAGCGACGGCCGCGCGAGTGCTGCAAATTTTGTTCGTTCAAGCGCTTCATGAAGCGCAGGCCGTTGTCTTCACCAAGGAACTGCATCATGGTGCCGAACCAAACATAGGATTGGCTGTCCATCACCAATTTGTTTTTCCAGCGCGGCTTCAAGAGATCTTCGACACTGCGCGGCAGTTCGTCTTTTTTTACCAGCCGGCTATTGTAAGCGCTGACCATGACGTTGGTCATGTAGGTGGTCCACAGGCCGTCTTTGTCTTTGAAGCCATCGCGCAAGGTCTCCCGTTCCGGTGAGCGATAGCGCGCGGCGATGCGCTTTTCGATCGAGGCGAGCACGCCCAATTGCCCGCTCAAGACGACGTCCGACAATGGCTTGCCGACGCGGCTTTCGGACTCGATTCTGGTGATGATCGCGGCACCGGAAAAGTGCACGCTGGTGGCTTTGACGCCGGGATATCTTCTCATGAAGCCGTCAGCCAGCGGCTTCATCGCGGTCACGTCCATGTTGGCGTATATGACCGCCTCGCCGTCGTTTTTTGCCGCTTCCAACAAGCGTTGCTGACGCTCGGCCGGCGACAGTTTTTCCAGAGAAGCGAGTTTTGCTTCGCTGCTCTGCGCCCAGAGCGCTGAGTGGGGCCCGAGAACGGAAAATATCAGAATGAAGATCACAGCTGCGTGCATGCCGGCCTCATTATTTCCGGATGGCTAATTCACGTTGCACTTCGTGCAATAGAGAAAAGTCCACCAGCTTAGCAAGCTGGGGTTGTGCCGCGAGTTTCAACGGCTGGGTGATGGTCAGGTCGATATTGTTGCGCAACGATTCGTCGCTGGCACCGCCGGGATTCTTCGGGTCAATGGCTTTGATGCAAATATTCGCGGCGCCCTCGGTGATGTCGCGTGGATGTTTGAATTCCGCCTGGGCTATCTTGTAGGTCTCGTCCGGCCGAGTTTGCATCAGTTGCAGGCTTCTCACCATCGCCCGGGTCCAGCGTTTGAGTTTGTCGCGCCGGTTGGCGAGCAGCGCATCGGAGGTCGAATAGCCAGCCCAGGGCCAGGGACCGAGGTCGGCTAAGACTGCGAGTTCGGTAAATCCCTGCTTCTTCATGATGAGCGCGGCGTCAGGATTGAAAGCGCGGGCTTGGATGATGCCACTGCGCATGGCGGTGATGGAAGTTTCTGCGCCGCCAATGGTCATGAAAGTCACGTCTTTTTTGGGATCCATGCCGTTTGCCTGCAACACCATGCTGGCGGCGACCTCAGTGGTCGCGCCCGGGCCGGTGGTGCCGATCACTTTGCCGCGCAAATCTTGAACGCGCTTAATTTCCGGCGCGCCGAGAAGCACAAACAGGCTTTTGTAATAAGGAAAGAAATTGGCTTTGAGCGGTGCGCCGCGCGCGGCGGCGCGCATGGACGAGCCGGCGATGCCGGCGACGTCGATCTCGCCGGCCATGAGCGCAGTGACGACGACGTTGCTGTTGACGACGATCCATTGAATCTCCAGGCCTTCCTGGGCAAATAGACCGGAGCGCATGCCGACGAACAGCGGTAAATAACCGAAGTCTTTAGTTGAAAGGGCAACGCGAAATAGTTCGGCGTGGCCTGCCATTGGGTTGTAGAGCAAGGCAAAAACTAACAGTGCTTCAAAGACGAATCGTCGATAGTGGCGAAACATTCTATGCGATATATCCTTTCTCGCGAAAATATTTCTTCGCTCCCGGATGGAGCGGAATGTTTAGCTGTCCGGCTTCGCCGCCACGGCAAAACTCGCGGATGGTCATGGGCCGTTTATCGAAGTGATCGACCGGGATATGTTTGTGGCAAAGATCGACCGCTCTGGCCATGTGGTAGGCGACCTTGTCCGATAAATCGGCATGGCAGAAAAATGTCCAACCGCTGAAATCGACGCAGCGAATCGCTTGATCAAGCTTTGGGTAATGTTTGTGCGTTAGCATGGCGCTAGGAAACCCCAACTTGGCCATGTGTTTGACCGCGTTGTCGTCGATCGACAAGAAGCGCATGCCCGCTTTCAGTGCCGTTGGACCCCAGCTCTTTACGCCTTCGTCAAAGACCGCGTCGGCATTACCGGATAAAATTGCATCACGCCGTTCCGGGCCGCTCGGATTGGGCGCTTCCATGATCTTACCGCCCCACTTTTCGATGTCCCGGTAGCTCAAGCCGTAGGCCTTGAGGACTTCTTCAATGGCGTAGATCGTCGTTGCCAGCTTGCCGCGCCGGCGCGTTGAGATGCGCAACGGGTACTTTTGTTTTTTGATGTCTTCGATAGATTCAATCCCGGTGTCCGGGCGGACGGCGAAGATCAAGCGGTCCCAAGTCGGAAAGACGCCGATGGCGCGCAGGGGAATTTTTTTCTTATAAAAACCGCAGCCGAGATACGCCATCGCCGACAAACCCACCGGATTGCCGAAGCCGAACGTGTATTTCTTGTTCCCGACCAGAATCGCCGGGCCGGTGCCGCCT
>DATLCH010000007.1:0-4816 GCA_035526465.1 Candidatus Limnocylindrales bacterium
ACGACCGTATCGCCGCTGAGCACGCCGAGCTTAAAGTCGTCGAAAAAAAGTATCTTCATAGTTCCTCCGAAAATGATCCGATGGATGCACCAGTAGGGTCGTTGGCGCGAGCGCAAGTGGAATAAAGGATTAGAAAATACGCAGCGGCTTACCAGCGATCGCTGCCCATGGCCCAGCGGTCCAAGCTCGCGAGATACTCACGGAACAGGACCATGCGCATGGCAACAGCGCGGCGCACCCGGTCTTGAAGTTCTGCTGTGGCGGCATAGCGTTTTAGAAAGAGCTGCGGCACGCTGCCATGGCCTTCTTCATCTTGGGTGATTTTACGATAGGGCTGCTTTATCCATTCCGGAACATCGGGCGACTTAAGGCACATCTGAATCAGATGGTTGGCGACTGTTTCTCCCGCCAGGGAAAACGCCGCGATGCGTTCGCAGGTTTGGCTCAACCCTTCCATAGCGTTGAACATCGCGATCTGCGCCGGCAGCGGTTTGTAGTTGAACGGTTCGCCGCCCAAACCATGAATTCGCTCGCTCAAAAGCCGCGCATGAACCATTTCTTCGTGGGCCGACTCGGCCATGGTAGATTTCACATCGAACTCCGGCGTGGTTTTGAGCCAAGTACCGAAAAGATCGGCGGCGCGCATCTCGTTGAATAGTCGGCTTTGCATCACCCGAATACGTTGCGCATCCGTGCGCAGCGGCACGTAGGAGTAGGCCGGCGGATTACCATCGAGCAGACGACAGAACTCCTGCACTGGTGCGAGTATTTCTCGCAGGAACTCTTCACTATTCATGATTCGACTCAGTCCGAAGGGCGAACGCCAACGAGCAACGAGATCCTAAACCCGCCATCCCTTCTGTGAGATATCGATGCCATTGCCCTCGGGATCGTGCACACGGTACTCGGCAAAAGGAATGCGCTCCGGGCGTTTGGCGCCGCGGCGCACGCCGGCTCGTTCCGCACGGTTTTGCATTTCTTCATTGCTCTGTACGTGAAAGCCGAAATGGTTGAGACCCATTGGCTCCTCTTTGCGCTGGTAGAGCAGAGCGAGGTTAAAATAGCCGTCAGAAACAAATATCGAAGAACGGTCGGTGCGTTCGACTTCTTTCATATCTAGCACTTTGCAGTAGAATTCTGCCAATTTCTGAGGATTTGGCGTGTATAGCGCAATGTGCCGAATTGGCACCGGCCGGGCAGCGTACGCGACATCGAAGGCGCGGCGAGTGACACCGATAGTGTTGCCGTCTGGATCCTTGAACTCGTGATCGATTGAGGCGAGCGAATTCACCTCACAAACATCACTATCCGCCATGCCGATGTGCGAGAGCTTTTTACGGATCGATTCGATTCGAGCTGTATCGAAGCCCAAATGACGAAAGCCGCGCTTCGCTGGATCAGGCTCCGGGATCAAGGCTAAGTTAAATGTGCCGTCGGAAAGAAACAGCCAACCGTGATTTTCTTCGATTCGTTCGAGATCGAAAACTTCTTGGTAAAAGTTTGCAAGGCGTGCCGGTTCTTCGGCAGCTATAACCAACTGACGCAACTGTGGCATAAGACAAATCCTTTCGCGAAGGGCCTAAGTTTCACTATGTCATGGTCGACGAATCATTGCAGCAATTGGCTCACCGCATTCGACTTCGATGGGTCCGCGGATTCCGCTATAGGTTTTAACGGCAAGCGCAAACTAAAGACACTGCCGACTCCGAGCTCACTTATGAGATGTAATTCACCGCCGAGCGCTCCGGCTAATTTCTTGCAGAGCCCCAGCCCGACACCCGTACCGCCGTATTGCCGCGTCGATGACCCGTCGAGCTGGCGAAAGTCTTCGAAAATGACCTCCTGGTCCTCCAGACGAATACCTATTCCGGTATCGGCAATGGCAATTTCCAAAATTTCGCCGCCGCGTTGCTCAAGCCGGCGAATGTGCAGCTCGATCTTGCCTTTCTCGGTGAATTTCAACGCGTTCGTGACAAGTTCCAGCAGTATCTGTTGCAGCTTCTGCCTATCGCTCTCGATGGTTCCAATCTCCGCTTCAATGTGAATACCAAACTTGATCGGCCGTTGACGGATCAGGCGCTGGGTCATGGCCTCGAGACCGCCAAGAATCTCCTCCAGTTTGACGATCTCGACTTGTGCCAAGGCACTATCAGCTTCCATGCGTGAGTAATTCATCAAATTGTCCATTAGGTGTGCCAACTCCTGGCCGTTGTTCACCAGCCGGTCGAGAATCTCCCGACTGCCGCCATTGATGCCGACGTCGCGCAGCACTTCGCTGAAGCCAATGATCGTACTGACCGGGGTACGCAATTCATGACATATATTAGCAACAAAGTTCTTCTTAACCCGATCCATTTCAATTAGTTTGCGATTGGTGGCTTCGACCCGTTCACGCGCTTCTACCGATTCTTGATAGAGCCGACCATTTTCCAAGGAGAGCGCCAACTGATCCGTCAATGTGCGCAACAGGCGAAAATCTTCTGCGCCATATTCGCCGCCCGACCACTTGTTGCCGAAGCAAACGAATCCCCTTACCGCTCTTTCATAGACCAGCGGCATCAACAGTTCCGCTTGCCAGCGGCCAAATACCTCCAAGAGCGCGGCGCGCTTTTCTGCGTAGCGCGGATGGTTGGAAATCTCGCTTCGGCTCATGCCGCGCGCGTCAGCGCTGGTTAACAGCCCCGCGACAAAATCGCTGTCCGCCGCTAGTTTGGTCGTATCTGGCGGCAATTTTTGAATGAACGCATGAACTAACTCGCCGGAGTTTTTGGGTCGATAAACCAGCACGGCGATATCTATACGTAGAGGTTTACACACGCGATCGAGAAAACCCTGCGCCAATACCGGCGCTTCGTCCAAACTACGAAGAAAGAGGCTGGTTTCTTCGTGCACCTGCACCGGATCGTAATCCTGCCGATAGACGAAGCGGTCGACCACATGCTCGAGCCAGCGCAATAAGGGATTAAAAATCGCAACCACCAGAATTGAAAAGAGGATCGGAATCAATGGCTCCTTGGCATACTCGCCGGCCCAGGGTGCCAGCAACAGAGCAACCACGGTATAGACTCCGATCAGCAGGCCCATTAGAGCAATGCGGCTCACCGTAACTCGCAAGGCATTGCCGAGATCGAAGAGACTATACTTGAGCAACGCGTAGGCGATCGAGATCGGGAAAAAAATCGAAGGTACCAACGCAAGGTTGTACGGAATAGCGAGCCGGTACGAGCTCGTCAATACGGTCATCAGTCCGGGCACGAGGAAACCAAGCAGCGCTCCGACAAACATTACACGCAAACGCGAGCGTTCGAGATCCGAAGTACTTTGCCGTAGAGCGCGCCCAATGATCCAAAGAAAACTCAGCGCACCGATGCAGATAAAAATATAGCCGGCACGAAAATGATGAATCCACGTCTCCAGGGGTCCGAAGAACGTCAAACTGTTCATCGCTCCTAAAGCCAAACCAATGCCGTAAAGAATCGCCACGAACCGCGGCCGCAGCATCGATTCTGCCTCGGAGCGACTCAACATCAATGCTAGGTGAATCGCTGCGCTAGGCGTCAACGTGAGGGCAAATATACGTAACTCCTTTGGCAATACCGCTTCGGTCATGAAATCGAAGGTAGTCTGAAACCAGACGAACACGGTCAACACCATGAAGCACAGCGGCAAGGCGACGGGCGTCGCCGCACCAAAGATGTAGGGCGCGACTCCCATCACTAAAAACGCCAAACCGATAGCGACATAGACACCAAAACTAAGAAGCCAATCGCGCAGGCCAAATATCATCGTCGGCACCGTCAATTCGAGTTGGCGACCGTCACGGATGATCTGATAGTGCAGCGGAGTATTTACCGGCGCGCTTCGCACGGAATCGTATAGCTCAATGCGACTGCCGAGTCGGCGGCCGGCGACGGCAACAACATGGTCCAGAGACTGAATTCCCGCAGCGATGCCAGACCATCCTGGTAGCGCATAAGGCCCAACTGTTAAGTTTTCATGAACGAAAAAGCCCGGGAAAGGCTGGCCGATCCACCGGCCTGACGAGACAATCGACTCACCGATCAGTAGAGCACCGAATACACCGCTAAGAAAAAGCAGTAGCCATCTTTGCCAGCTCTGGCGAATCATCCCCACCCCCAGCTTCAAACTGCGACTGTAAGGAAACTTCGATCTATCAGGGGGGATCGCTGACTGTCAAGGAAGTGCGCCGGCGTGATACTGTCGTGCGGAATACGATGGCCTGCGGGCGACAGCGCCGAGTTTTCTAAATCTTGGCGACCGTTTCACTAGCCAGTACTACGCGAGTCTGGCGCCCGAGAATTTCGAGCAAGACCGCGACCCGCTCACTGCCTTTGAGTTTTTGCTCAAATATCGCGTCCAATCCGGAAAACGGGCCTTCGTTAATTCGCACCATGTCACCGGGTTTAGCTTTGACTGGATCGACCTGCGCAACACCACCGGGACAGCGCTCACGCAATCCCGCGATTATATCGTCGCCTACTTCCGCGACTTGACTGCCAAATGTAAGAAAATCCTTAACACCGGGTGAGTACCGCGCCGACTTGCCCGATGTGACCATGTCCAGCCGGCTGAATACATATCCGGGAAAGAGTGGCACCTTAACCCAGTGGAACTTACTGCCAATACGTCGGCGCGCCTGCATCCACGGCAGAAACACTTCAAGTCGTAAGTCGGTCAGGCGCTTCTCGACATCGCGTTCGCGGTTGACTTTGGTCTGTATAGCGTACCATCGCAGACCGGGTTCGATATGTAATGCTTGTTGGTTCATTTGGTTATTCGAATAAATCGTGACGAT
>DATLCH010000012.1:0-8520 GCA_035526465.1 Candidatus Limnocylindrales bacterium
GGCCTGATGGTGATAACCGGTGCCGACGACTTTATTGCCGCGCACGAGCACCGCGCCCACCGGCGGATTGGGGCTAGTTCTTCCCGCAGCTTTGCGCGCCAAACGACAGGCCATGCGCAGGTAGCGAATCTCCTGCCGAGATCCCCGGACACCGGCCAACGTTATTCCCTTCTCGGGCGGGAGTCGCCGGGTTTGAAATGCGGCACGGTCTTGCGTTCCTTGATCAGCTCCTCGAGCTCGACCATGAATTCGCCAATGTCTTTGAACGAGCGGTACACGGAGGCAAACCGCACATAGGCCACTGGATCGGTGTCATGAAGCTCGCGCATCAGTGCTTCGCCGATTACCGAACTAACGATTTCTTTCTCGCCGCGCTCTTGGAGCGTCCGCTCAATATGGTCGGCAATCGCTTCGATGGTGTTGATACTGACTGGGCGCTTTTCACAAGCGCGCTTGAGTCCGTTGATGATCTTGACCCGATCATAACCTTCGCGCCGCCCATCCTTTTTGACCACGAGAGGCATCATCTCCTCGACGCGCTCGTACGTTGTAAAACGCCGGGTGCAGCGCTCACACTCGCGCCGGCGGCGAATCATGTTGCTGTCTTTACTTAGCCGTGAATCGATAACGCGATTCTCTATTTCATGGCAGAAGGGGCATTTCATGGTGAATAAATCGAGGACGGGAAATGGAAGACAGAGGATCGGAAATACTAATCGCCATTCTCTAATCTCGGTCCTCCATCAATGACCCGACGAATACTACGGCAAACGGTGCGGATAAACGGGAAACTTTTTGCACAGCATGCCGACATCATCAGCAACCGCGCGCAATTCGCTTTCATCACCCACCGCGCCCAAAGCCCTGCCGATCAAACCACCGATCTGCGCCATTTCCGTTTCCTTCATGCCACGACTGGTCACGGCCGGCGTGCCGATGCGAATCCCGCTGGTGACAAACGGTGAACGGGTGTCGAACGGAATGCCGTTCTTGTTGACGGTGATGCGCGCCTTGTCCAAAGTCTCTTGGGCCACTTTGCCGGTCAGCTCGGACTTTCGCAGGTCTACCAGCATCAAGTGATTATCGGTACCATCGGAGGTCAAGCGATACCCGTGACCCATGAGCGACTGCGCCAGCGCTTGAGCATTCTTGACGATTTGCTGTTGATAGAGTTTGAAGTCCGGACTCAAAGCCTCTTTCAGTGCCACCGCTTTGGCGGCAATTACGTGCATAAGCGGTCCGCCCTGCAGGCCGGGAAAAACCCGGCTATCGATTATTTTGGCGTGCTCTGCTTTACACAACACCATGCCGCCACGCGGCCCGCGCAAGGTTTTGTGCGTCGTCGTTGTGACAAAATCGGCGTAAGGAACCGGGCTCGGATGCAAACCGGCAGCGACCAATCCGGCGATGTGAGCCATGTCAACCATTAAGAGCGCGCCGATACCGTCGGCGATTTTGCGGAACTGCGCGTAGTCGATGATGCGCGGATAGGCACTGGCGCCGGCAATGATCAACTTGGGCCGGTGCTCCTTGGCCAAGCGTTCGACCTCATCATAGTCGATGGTCTCGGTCTTCTCGGAAACGCCGTACGGGATCACGTGGTAAATGAAACCGGAAAAATTTACTGGACTTCCCATCGACAAATGACCCCCATGGGCCAAGTTCATACCGAGATAAGTATCACCGGGTTTTAACACCGCCAGGTAAACAGTCATGTTGGCCTGGGAACCGGAGTGCGGTTGCACGTTTACGTGATCGGCACCGAATAGTTCTTTGGCGCGCGCGATCGCCAGCGATTCGACTTCGTCGACGAATTCGCAGCCGCCGTAGTATCTCTTCCCCGGATAACCCTCGGCGTATTTGTTGGTCATCACCGAGCCCTGGGCTTCCAACACCGCTTCGCTGACGACGTTCTCCGAGGCGATGAGTTCGAGATTACCCTCCAAGCGGCGAGTTTCGCGTTGAATCGCGGCAAATACCTCCGCGTCTACCTGCTCGAGAAATGACATGAGTTTTTTCCTCAGATATCCGATGGTTTCCGCTTGCCTGTCGAGGCTCCACCGATTTCTTGCTCGATACTAGTAATTTTGGCGACACGGCGCTGGTGGCGGCCGCCAGCGAACTCAGTGGCCAACCAGGTCTCGACAATTTCTTGAGCCAGCCGCGGTTCGGTCTTGGCGCCGCTCAGCACCAAAATATTCGCATCGTTATGTTCGCGGCTAGAACGGGCGCCATCCAGATCGGCTACCAAGGCTGCGCGCACGCCGGGGAATTTATTAGCGACGATGGACATACCGATTCCGCTGGTGCAAATCAGCACACCGCGCTCGGCTGCGCCGGAAGAAACCCGCGTTGATACTTCGCGGCCATAGTCTGGATAATCCACGGATTCCCTGCCTTGAGTACCGACGTCGCAGACGTCCGCGCCTTTGCCGCGCAAGTAGCCAACTAAGATATCTTTCAATTCCACGCCGCCGTGGTCGCAGCCTATGGCGATCATGAGTTCAGGCGATTCGTACGATCCGTCGCTGCCGAAAGTAATTTAAAATAAAAAATTCCGAAGCATGGTTGCCAGTTACCATCGCTTCAGCGACATCGAAGACGAACTTGCAATGAGGAGTACCGTAGCGCTGACGCCCGAGCGGGCGCCATTGCGGAACGGACAAGGCGGTTATCGGTGCGCCTCGATGTAGGTGATGATATCCTGCACGGTTTTGATCTTCTCTGCGTCTTCGTCGGAAATTTCCATCTCATATTCTTCTTCGAGCGCCATTACGAGCTCGACGATATCCAACGAGTCGGCGCCCAAATCTTCGATGAACGAAGCTTCCGGCGTTACTTCTTCGGCACTCACGCCGAGTTGCTCGCAGACGATTTCCTTCACTCTGTCCTTAATCGATCCCGCCATCTTCACTTACCTCCTCTTTCAATCATTACATGTATAATCCACCGTTGATGTTAAACACCTGTCCGGTCACATAGCTGCCTCCCGGCCCGGCTAGAAACACAACCATATCGGCGACTTCCTGGCAAGTGCCAAAACGCCCCAACGGAATGGAGCGAAGAAATTCCTCACGCAACTTCTCGGGTAAGTGCGCCGTCATATCGGTGTCTATGAAGCCGGGCGCCACGGCATTAACGGTGATAGCACGTGAGGCCAATTCGCGCGCCATTGCTTTGGTAAATCCGATGACGCCGGCTTTGGAGGCGGCGTAAACGGACTGTCCGACGTTGCCCATTTGACCGACGACCGAAGATAGATTGATGATGCGGCCGGCACGCTGCTTGATCATCTGGCGCGCGACGACTTTAGTACACAGCATCGTCCCCTTAAGATTGGTGCCAATGACTTGGTCCCAGTCAGCTGATTTCATACGCATCAGCAAACCATCCGAGGTCACTCCGGCATTGTTGACGAGAAGATCGACTGTTTTGTGAAGATCGACGATCTGCTTGAAGGCCGCTTCTACTTGGGACTCATCGGCGATATCGAATTTGCAGAGTTCGCCACTGCCGTTAGATGCACGCACTAGGCCGAGCGACTCTTCCGCCGCCGCCTGGTTACCCTTATAGTTGATAATTACATGGGCCCCAGCTTGCGCCAGGGCTACAGCAATGGCGCGGCCGATTCCCCGGCTGGCGCCGGTGATCAGAGCGATTTGGCCGTGAAGAGATGCCATTTACGCGGCTTTCAACCTGGCGAGGTCCGCCGGCTTTTCAAAGTTGTCGGCCTCCAACTTCGGGGCGATTCGCTTGATCAAACCTTTGAGCACCTTGCCGGGACCGATCTCCAAAGCTCGTTGGCAGCCCAATGCGCAAAGCTTTTTTACCGACTCTTCCCAACGGACCGGCCGGACCGCTTGCTCGACAAGAAGGTGCTTCACCCGATGGCAGTCGCGATTAATTTCAGCTTCGACATTGGTCACGATCGGGACGGTGAATGGCTCGACGGAGATATTTTGCAGGACCTGCTTTAGGCCGTCAGCCGCCGGCCGCATGAGTTCGCAATGGAAAGGCGCGCTCACCGGTAAGTCGAGGGCGCGCTTGGCGCCGCGCTCTTTGGCTAGGGTCATGGCACGTATCACAGCGCCTTTAGAACCGGCTATGACAACTTGTCCGCCGCCATTGTAGTTAGCTGGAGCGACGATTTCGTGCTGGCTCGCTTCGGCACATAGGGCTTCGACCGCATTCATCTCCAATCCGAGGATGACCGCCATCGCGCCTTGGCCAGCGGGTACTGCTCGTTGCATAAAACGGCCGCGTTCACGGACAAGTTTCACAGCGTCGCGAAACGCTAAAGCCCCCACTGCAACCAGAGCGCTGTACTCGCCTAGGCTGTGGCCGGCGACGTACGCCGGGCGCAAGTCGGTTTCCGCTTCGAGCACGCGCAGCGCGGCGACCGACATCGTCAGTATGGCCGGTTGGGTGTGTTCGGTCAGCTGCAGATCGGTTTCCGGACCGGAGAAACAGAGCTTCGTGAGGGAAAATCCCAGCGCGTCTTCGGCCTCGGCAAATACTTGTTTGGCGACGCCAAATTGATCGCACAAATCTTTGCCCATGCCGACAAATTGTGAACCCTGGCCGGGGAATACGAATACGAAATCGCTACTCGCCACGACGGCTCCGCTCGTCTTCGCTATCCTCAGTCTCAGGCTTGTCGCCGACCGAATCTATTTTTGCCTTGAGACGACTCCAAATCTTGTGCGGTAGGCCTTCTTTCTTAATGTCTTCGCCTGTCTCGGTGTTGTTCAAAGCCGTCACGATGCGCCGATTGATCTCGTGGTCGACGGCATCGCGCGCTAACCGAATCGCACTCTTGATCGCCAATGCGCTGGAACCGCCATGCGCAACGATCGCTACCCCGTCCAAACCGACCAGCGGGGCGCCACCGTACTCTGCGTAATCCAATTTTCGATATGCCGACTTCAAGGAATTTCGGCTCATTAAGTAACCGACCATGCTCGCAACATTTTTTTCGAATGCGCTCTTTAGGACTTCACCGGCAAAGCTCGCGACGCCTTCCATGGTCTTGAGCGCGACGTTACCCGTGAAGCCGTCACACACGATGACATCCACTTTGCCGTTGAAAATATCGCGTCCCTCGACGTAGCCAATGTAATTAATTGTCGTCGCTCCTAGCAGAGCGCTGGCGGCACGCGTCAGCTCCGTACCTTTGGTCGACTCCTCACCGTTGCTCAACACGCCGACACGCGGCTTGGCCATTCCGAGGACGCTTTCGGCATAGATCGAGCCCATCAGACCGAATTGCAACAAATGTCGAGGTTTGCAATCGACGTTGGCACCGGCATCGACGATCACCGTGCCCTTGCTCGTGCTCGGAACAACGACGAGAATCGCCGGTCGCATGACGTGCGAAAGCTTACCCATGACGAACATGCCGAGCGCCATCATCGCGCCGGAATTTCCCGCGCTGACTACGGCATCGGCGTCGCCGCCCCTCATCATATCGAAGGCGACTTTCATCGACGAATTTTTCCTGCGCAAAGCCAGGCTGGGAGATTCATGCATCGGCACCACTTGGGATGCCGGAACGATGGCGATTGCGGGCGCACTCGGATGTTTGGCGAGTTCAGCCCCGATGATTTCTGGGGGACCAACCAGAACGATGTCAACGCCGAGCTCTTGGCGGGCCAGCAACGCACCTTCGATCACAACTGCGGGGGCTCGGTCTCCACCCATCGCGTCGACGGCGATTTTCGGCATAGCTGGCGGAGATGGATTAGCTATTTTCGGTTTTGATCACAGCGCGCCCGCGGTAGAAACCGCAATGAGCGCAGGCACGATGGGGCAATACGGTCTCGCCACAGTTAGCGCAGGCGCTCCATTGCGGGGCTGTCAGATGGTCATGCGCCCGGCGTTGATTCTTTACCCGCTTTGAAGTGCGTCTCTTAGGTACCGGCATCTAATTGTCCAATCTTTCCCCGCCCCGGGCGGCAACAAGTTCATCCAATCGATAAAGACTTCAGCGTCCCACTTTCAAGCTTCGGAAAACCTCCATACGAGGATCTCCCGTTGGCGTTACACAAGAACAGCTTTCACGATTCAGATTAGCGCCACAGCTGGCGCATAAGCCGCGGCAGCTTTTCGCACACAGCGGTTGCGTCGGCAGCGCCAAGATCACCTGCTCGGCAATTAGCGGAGCCAGATCGATCTCGTCGCCGGAGTAATAGCTCAGTCCCAAATCGTCGCGATGCAGCTCTTCGGCTTTGCGGTCGGCTTTCGCCGGATCCGGGATCAACACGAACTCAAAGAGCTGATCTAAACTAAACCCATATTCTTCGGCACAACGTCCGCACACGCCGCGCAATTCACCGCTGATCCGGCCATCGAAAAACAGATCTGCCGCGGCGCGGTAGTAGCGCAGCTCGACCGCCAAAAACGCTGGAAAGCCAAACTCACGATTGCTACTTTGGCTATAAATCTTATTGAGTTCCTCAACACTTTCGGAGAATACGATCTCTTTGGGGGTTTGAGGAATCTCGTCGATGGAGATTTTCATCGGCGATAATGCGGGCCGCTAAAAGTAAATATTAAATATCGGCAATCACCTAAAATGTCAAGCCGACGCGTCGGCGTCAGACGGAAAACTGCATGATTATTCAACACTTCCATGGGACGCGCGAGACCCGAACGAGAATCAAACGCGAGCTCGGTTTGACTTGTCAAACTGGTCGCTTTTTGTTAACCCTTTTTTTCCAGCTCATGAATTTTCCCGTCCACCTGCACTCGCTCTGGCATGGCAAGCGCTTCAACTCTTTTAATCGTGTGCTGCGCGACAGCTTCGCCGCCCGAGTATACAAAATCGGCTTGCGCGTCGACTTTACCTGCCCCAATCGGGATGGCACAGTGGCGGTTGGCGGCTGCATTTACTGCAATAACGCGAGCCATACACCGGCAACCTACCGGCCGCGCTTAACTGTGACCGAGCAGCTCAAACAGGGCGCTGCGGCGATCCGGCGGCGCCACAGTGCCGAGCGCTTCATTGCCTACTTTCAGAGTTATACCAACACCTACGATTCGATCGATCGCCTGGAACAATTCTATCGCGAAGCCTTGGCGTTTCCGGGTGTCATCGGACTCGCCGTGGCGACCCGGCCGGACTGCTTGGCGAACGAGACTCTCGATCTCCTGGCAGAACTTGCGCAGCACACATATCTCTGGCTCGAGCTCGGGCTCGAATCCATGCGCGATCGAACACTGCGCTGGATCAATCGCGGCCACAGCCTGGCGCAATATATCGACGCCGTCGAGCGCGCCCACGGCTATGGACTCCGGATCTGCACTCACCTGATCTTGGGGTTTCCCGGTGAGAGCCGCGAAGACATGCTCGAAACCGCGGATTTATTTAACCGGCTCAGCATGGATGGCGTGAAACTGCACAATCTCCATGTTCTAAAAAATACTGTTCTAGAAAAATACTACGATGCCGGCGCCGTGCCGCTGTTGAGCCAGGACGACTACGCCGCGCTAGTGGTCGACTTTCTCGAACGTTTAAATCCTGCGATCGTCATGCACCGGCTCTCTGCCGTGGCCCACCGTACCCTGACGGTTGCCCCGGCTTGGTCGGTCGACAAGCGCGGCATGCACAATAGAATTCACCGCGAACTGATCCAACGCGATGCTTGGCAGGGCCGGCTCTATACAAAATCTGAGTTTCGGACTAGCCTAGCGAGCATGTCCAACCAAGGAGCAGCAATTTGAACGGTCATATTGGATTGATTCATTCGCTCTTGCCGGCAACGGTGGATCTGCAAGTGACCATACCAGAGAGTCACCCCTCGGCGCGTAATCTCGGTGCCGAACGAGTCGGATCCGGCACCATCATCGATCCGAGCGGCTACATCCTCACGGTTCACTATGTCACCATCGGCGCCGCATCGATCACCGTAACCTTATCGGATGGTGAAGAACATCCCGGGCAAGTCGTGGCACAAGACCAAGAATCTGGCCTGTCGCTAGTCAAAATTTCCGGACGCGATCTTCCCTTCGTGAAATTGGCGGCGCCAAACTCGCTGACCCTCGGTCAGGCCGTGGTCATGATCGCGAGTAGTGGGAAAAACGGCCGACGAGTTAGCGGCGGCTACGTTAGCTCCTTGGCAGGTTACGACGGTGAATGGGAATACATGATCGACAAATCGATCCGCGTCACCGCGTTCAATCCTGGTTTCGGCGGCGGCACGTTGGCCAACTTTCACGGCGAGCTGGCCGGCGTTGTATCGCTGAATTTGAACGAGGTCGGCAAATTCACGATGGCCATCCCCGTGGAATACTATCAAACCTACGAGCAAGAACTGAAACAACATGGCCAGGTGCGCAGCCGGCCACGCCGTCCTTGGCTAGGAATTTACACGCAGGGTGTCGCCGGTCTAGTGGTCATCGGAAATGTCACGGGGAATGGACCGGCGGCCAAATGCGGCCTCAAGGCCGGCGATGTGATTTTATCTGTCGAAAACAACAAGATCCGTTCCCGCCAGGAGCTTTACCACGAAGTGTGGAAAA
>DATLCH010000013.1:0-2868 GCA_035526465.1 Candidatus Limnocylindrales bacterium
GTGGCTAGGGGTTAAGCTTGGTGATTCCATGGGCACGGCTGAATCGAAAGCAGATCAACTGAAAGTTTCTAACGTTTGAACCAATAAGCAATGAGCGAAATCACGATGCTGACGATGACGCAGGTGGTCAGTGGGAAATAAAAGCTGAAGCGACCGCGTTGAATATGGATATCGCCCGGCAAATGGCCGAGCCATGGCAACTTGTCAGACAACGACACCAGTGCTCCCACGACCACAAGCACAATGCCAAAAGAGATGAGCGCCCTGCCCAATCCACTCATGGTAATCGATCTAAGTTCACAGTGCTCCGCAATGTCATTCGAATAGGTCGGGCTGAGCTTTGGCAGCCGGTTTGGTACCGCCATGCTGCCGGCCAAAGTGTTCATACGCTAGCACGGTGGCAACCCGGCCGCGCGGCGTCCGCTGGATAAACCCGGCTTGAATTAGAAACGGCTCGTAGACATCCTCAATGGTATCCTTCTCTTCGCCGATGGCCGCCGCCAAAGTCTCCACACCCACCGGTCCGCCGGAAAACTTATCGATCAACGTCAGCAGCAACATCGTATCCATCTTGTCAAGCCCGAGACGGTCAACCTCAAGCATGCGCAACGCCTCCACGCTGACCGGCTTGGTGATCTTGCCTTCGCTTTTCACCTGCGCATAGTCGCGCACCCGGCGCAGCAGGCGATTGGCAATGCGCGGCGTGCCCCGTGAGCGGCTGGCGATCTCGGCGATGCCATCCTCGTCCTGTTCGACGCTCAGGATCGCCGCGGAGCGCTTCAGGATACGCGCCAACGAGAGCGAGTCGTAAAAGTCGAGCCGGAAACTCTGACCGAAGCGATCGCGCAACGGCGATGTCAACAAACCCGACCGCGTGGTGGCGCCGATCAAGGTAAATTTTTTCAATGGCAGCTTGATCGATTTAGCCGCCGGGCCCTGTCCGACCATGATGTCTATTTCATAGTCCTCCATGGCGGGATAGAGCACCTCTTCGACGACGTGATTGAGACGATGGATTTCGTCAATGAAAAGAACATCGCCGTGATCGAGATTGGTTAAAAGCGCCGCCAGATCGCCGGCGCGCTCGATGATGGGTCCCGAAGTTGCCTTGATGTTGACGTCCATCTCGCGCGCAATGATATAGGCAATGGAGGTTTTTCCGAGCCCGGGCGGGCCATGAAATAGAATATGATCGAGCACGTCGCCGCGTGCCCGCGCGGCCGCGATGGCGACTTTAAGGTTTTCCTTGACGCGATCTTGGCCGACGTATTCGTCAAAGCCGCGCGGCCGCAGGCTCAATTCGAATCCGGAATCTTCGTCGGTGCGATGGCCGTCCAACATGGTCAGTGTATGCCCTTCAACAACACAGCCCGGGCGGGTTTCAAACCCGGCCCTCTACAATCGTAATTCTTTTTTGGCTTCTTTGCGCCCTTTGCGTAAATCACCCGAATTGATTCTGCGGCGCGGTGATCTCCGTGCCTTGGTAGTAAAACTCTTCTCGTGCTAATGGCCCATCTGCCGCAGGGTCTCGCGCAGGACATCCTCCAGTGACAGCTCACGGTTTTTAAGCACGTCGCGGACAGTTTTTTCAATCTCCGGTTTTTTATAGCCCAGATTAATCAAGGCGGAAACCGCATCCTGCATCTTTTGCGATGAAGCCTCAGGCTTGCTGGTGTTATCAAGCGTAACCGGGGTGAGGTTTGTAAACTTGTCCTTTAGCTCGACGATCATCCGCTCGGCCAACTTCCTGCCAACCCCAGGAATCGATACCAAGCGTATCTGGTCACCGTTGCGCAATGCCCGCGCCAGATCTTCGGCCGGGATACCGGACAAAATATTGAGCGCCAACTTAGGACCGATACCGGACACGCCCATGAGCAGCAAAAAAACCTGCTTTTCAGCAAGGTCGCGAAAGCCGAATAACTGTAAAGCGTCTTCGCGCACATGAGTATGAATTTGTAAACTCATCGGCGCACCGATGTCCGGCAAGTGGTAAAAGACATTAAGCGGAATAAGAACCAGATAGCCGATGCCGCCGACCTCAATGACCACTTCGCCAGGCAACTTTTGTGCGAGCTTGCCGCTGATTTGTGCGATCACGTCGAGCCTTGCAATCGAGTTACCCGACCCTCGGCTTGAAGTCGAGGGTTTAGTTTGGCGCCGACTTTAGATAGAAATTTTGCTCTGTCGTTCGGGCGCAAGGCCGAATCCATCCTCTTTGTCGTCACTTGATGTGAGACAAAACCGCTGCCGGCGTTCGCGGAGAGGATGAATCTGCGTTGCGGCGGAATTAATTCCTGAGTCATAGCGAGGGGATTTCATATCCCGAAGTGGGACAGCAAAGCTACCTGCATAAGCCGATTATCGGCCGCCGTTGCTGCGCGGTCGCAAAGGTGTCGGCGCCCTGGGCATTGCTTCGGCCACCCGGCTGGCGAACGCCTGACGATTGAGATGGCAGATCGCCGCCGCCAACGCATCCGCGGCATCGGCCGGCACCGGCCCGGAAACTTTCAATAGCGATCCGATCATGATTTGCACTTGCTGCTTGGTCGCATGGCCGTAGCCTACCACCGCCGATTTGATCTCCACCGCGCTATACTCGTGAACTTCGACATCTTTTTCCGCGGCCGCGAGCAGCGCAACGCCGCGCGCCTGGCCAAGCTTCAGGGCACTTTGAACGTTTTGAGCAAAGAACACTTTTTCGACACTCACGCCGTCCGGACGGAACTCCGCTACGACTTTCGACAGCTCGGTATAAATCCGGCATAGGCGACGCGCCTGAGGCTCGGCGCTCGAGGAATGGATCGTGCCATGGCCCATATGGCGCAGCGCGGGGCCGATAATCTGGACAACCCCCCAGCCGGTCGC
>DATLCH010000043.1:0-2190 GCA_035526465.1 Candidatus Limnocylindrales bacterium
TCCGAAAGCGTGTGAACGTGGCCAACGCCCGTGAAGTCCGCATACAAGTTACTGGCGTACAGCGTTATCAGCAGAATTACTGAGGAGCAGAGGAATCGCTTCATGGAATCATGTCCTGCAGCCTACTGGAGTCAAATCTGCGGTGTCAATGAGTCGGTGCCGTGTAAACCCGGATGTCGTCTCTGCCATTGGGGATCGAGCTAAACAAATTTTAATCGGGCCAAAATCATTCGCCCTGCGCGCAGGAAATCAGCCAAATTGACGTGACTCAATTGCAGATCATCAAGTGGCAGTCGTGCGGCAGCTTCTTCATTAATCCTTTGATCACATGGCCGCGCAGCATATGGTAGAAAGCCGAGCGGCGCGACTGGCCGATAATCACCGAATCGACGTCCAAGGCTTTAGCGGCGTTGGCGATCGCTTCAGCCGCATTGTGGGAGATCGACCAAATCGGAATGATCTCGAGACCTCTTTCGCGCACGGCTTGTAACACTGCTTTGAGAGTTTGAACTCCTTGCTCGTTGGGCACGTGAGGAGTTTCTCCGGCAAACAAGCCGGGCCACTCTTCAACATAGATGCAATAAAGCGCGTTCTCGCCTTTGCCTTTGACGCGAATCACGGCTTCTTGCACGAGGCCTAAACTCTGATCACGCAGGGCAAGCAAAGTCGAAGAGGCATACAAAGGTTTGACTTCCACGGCTTCGGAGAGCGTCATCAGACCTTGCAACTCGTCTTCGACAAGGTCCTCGGACGCGCGATAAGCGCGCGACTGCAGGCGTTCCAAAAAAGGTATCTGCACCAGCAGGTCGACGAACCAGGCGCGACGCACGCCAATCGCAATAATAAGTCCGACCAGTGTAACACCACCGCCGAAGAGGGTTGCGAGCTGCTTTTCGACGAGGTTGACGCCCCACGCGAGCATGACCATCAACGTCGTCAGCACGCCGATCCAAAACCCGACATCGCGCCGGCCAAGATTCCAACGGATTCTGTCGAGGCTCAGGGATGAAAACACAAAGGCACCGAGCAGGCCGAAGGCGTACATGTCGCCCAAGACCTTCATCTCACCGCGGCTCATGAGAATAATCACTATCGGGACGGCGGTCGCGATGGCGACGGCGATGTGCGGCGAATTGAAAGTGGTGTTGCGCGCTGCGAGTATTTTCGGCATGAAATTGCCCTTCACCAGCGCCAGGAAAACGTGGTACGCGCCGATAATGGCCGTATTCGCGGCAAACAAGAGTAAGCTCGTCGCGGTCAGGACGACGGCAAACTTGATGCCCAAACCTCCGACGATTAAGCCTAATTCCGATATGAAGCGCTCGCTTTCGGTGGCCTTGAAGTGTTCCGGCAAGAGTCCGATGGACATTGCGGTTAACATCGGCGAGGTGATCACCATCGTTACGATTACAGCGCCCATCGCCCAGCGGGTTGTGCGGCGCAGCGGCAAACGCATGGTGGGGCTCAACTGGCTGATGCTTTCCAGGCCGGAAAACGCCAGCCACGCGGAAGCGAATCCGACTAACAATTCATACGATGAAATTCCTTTGGAGATGGTAAGTCGGCTTATGACGGTGTGCCATTGGGCGTTGTCCATGTGCACAAAGGCCGCGCCAATAACCACCAAATTGACCAGAAAAGAGGAACACGCCATGACGAGAGAAACGGCGGCGCTCTCGCGAATACCGACAATGTTCAACGCCGCCAGCATGGCGACGCCCGCACAAGACAAAAGCACGATATACGGATCAAGAACCGGAAAGGCGCTGCCGAGATACTGAAATCCGGAGACCGCAGAGATCGCGGTTGTCAGAAAGTAATCGACCGTTATCAGCATCCCGCCGAGACAGCCCCAAATCGGACCGAAGGCTTTGGTGCTGATCGTGACCACGCCACCACCCTCGGGGTTGCGCCAGGAGATCTCGATGTATTTGAGCGACAGCAGAATAAAACCGAAGGTGGTTAGCAAAACAAAAAACGGCGTGGCGTCTTTGACGTGGCCGTACATGATGCCGGGAACGTAATAGACCGAAGTACCGACATCACAGAAGACCACCGCCCAGGCGAGAAACCAGTTGAGCTGTCGCGTATCACGGGTTGGCTGCATGATGAATCGCCGAGGAGACGGCCACTATAGGAACCAAAAGCACAGGATGCAATCGGCTCGAGTTGTGTAGTGCGCTTCGCTGC
>DATLCH010000045.1:0-2354 GCA_035526465.1 Candidatus Limnocylindrales bacterium
ATTTTTAACTTGCTTGATCAAATAGATTTAAAAATACTTTATATTCTGCAAAATAACGGGCGTAAGCGCTTAGCCGACATTGCCGTCGAAGTGGAGCTTTCGGCGCCGGCCGTGATGGAGCGGGTAAAGAAGCTCGAAGCCAGCGGTGTCATCCGGGGCTATCAAGCACTGATCGACAGCAGGAAGGTCGGCAAAGACATTACCGCTTTTATCGGCGTGTCGATTGGTAATCAGAGCGGTATCGATGCTTTCGCCCGGCAGATGCTCCGCTACGGCGACGTATTGGAGTGTCACCACGTTACCGGCGATGAGAGTTTCATTCTCAAAGTGAAGTCGGCCAACACGGGTTCCTTGGAGAAGCTACTGGGTGAGATTCGCTCGGTTGACGGGGTGACACGGACGGTCACCAACGTGGTGTTATCGACGGCCAAAGAGAGCCAGGCGCTCGACCTTGACGCTGGCTTGGCCGAAAGCGCTAACGCCAAAAAGAAATAATTGTACGCGTCACCACGCACGAAATGAAGCCACAAAGAAGTCGGAAGGATAAACCCATGAGTCTCTCAGGATTGCCGGAAAAACAAGGTCTCTACGATCCGCGCTTCGAGCATGACGCCTGCGGTGTCGGCTTCGTCGTCCATATCAAGGGCGAAAAGTCACACGAGATCGTCGCGCAAGCGCTCACCGTGTTGGAAAACCTCGATCACCGCGGCGCCTGCGGCTGCGAGGAGAACACCGGCGATGGCGCCGGCATCCTGATGCAAGTGCCGCACGCATTTCTCAAAGAAGCCTGTGCCGGATTGGGTTTTTCATTGCCGGACCAGGGGGATTATGGCGTTGGCATGATATTCCTTCCCGATCATCGCGAGCAGCGGCGGCGGTTCGAAAAGATTATCGAAGCGATCGTTAAAGAAGAGGGCCAGCGATGTCTCGGTTGGCGCAAAGTGCCGACCGACAACCTTTATTTAGGCGAGACTGCCAAGGCGACCGAACCCTTTGTGCGTCAAGTTTTCATCGGCCGCAGTGCTGGTCTGACAGACGACTTGGCGTTCGAGCGCAAGTTATTCGTGATCCGGCGCCGCGCCGAGAATGCCATCCGTTATGCCGGCTTGCCTGGCGGCGACTTATTCTATGTGCCGAGCTTGTCGAGCCGGACGTTGATTTACAAAGGCATGCTGACGCCGCACCAGGTGTCGACGTTTTACCCTGATCTTACGGATCCGCAACTCGAGTCGGCGATTGCCTTGGTGCACTCGCGCTTCAGCACCAACACCTTTCCGAGCTGGGGCCGGGCGCATCCTTATCGATATTTGATTCACAACGGTGAGATCAATACGTTGCGCGGCAACGAAAATTGGATGCATGCGCGCCAGGGTATGTTGGCCTCGGAAATGTTCGGCGACGATTTAAGGAAAGTATTTCCGATCATTCAGGAAGACGGCAGTGACTCCACCAAGTTCGACAATTGCCTGGAGTTTCTCGCTTTGAGCGGCCGTTCCTTGCCGCATGCCGTGATGATGATGATCCCCGAGCCGTGGGAAAACCACGAAAGCATGGATGCGAAAAAGCGCGCCTTCTACGATTTTCATAGTTGTCTGATGGAACCCTGGGATGGCCCGGCATCGATTGCTTTCACCGATGGCACGGTGGTCGGCGCGGTGCTCGACCGCAATGGACTCCGGCCGTCGCGCTACTACGTGACTAAAGACGATCTCGTTATCATGGCTTCGGAAGTCGGTGTGCTCGACGTGCCGGCGGAGCGGGTGTTGGAGAAGCGACGCTTGCAGCCCGGCCGAATGTTTCTTGTCGACACCAGCGAGGGACGCATTATCACCGACGAAGAGATCAAGCAGGAGATGGCTTCGGCGCAGCCCTACGGCGATTGGCTTAAAAACAATTTGGTTCGATTCAACGACCTGCCCGAAGTGACGGACAAAGAGCCGCCGGTGGATCACGCGAAGACGCTGCAACGGCTACAGGCGTTCGGATACAACTTCGAGGATCTGCGCGTCAATATCGGCCCCATGGCGCAAAACAGCATCCAGCCGGTGGGCTCGATGGGAACGGATACGCCGCTGGCGGTTTTATCCGACAAGCCGCAGCTTCTCTATAATTATTTCAAAGAACTGTTCGCCCAGGTGACCAATCCGCCGATCGATCCGATTCGTGAAGAATTGATTACCTCGACGACGTTGACGATCGGCAGCGAGGGCAACCTGGTCAATCCCGGGCCGCAGAGCTGTCGCCAGTTGCGCTTGCCCGAACCGATTCTGAAGAATGCCGACCTGGAAAAACTCCGGCAGATCGACATGCCCGGCATCAAATCCGTAACGCTGCCGATCTTGTTCAATGCCGGC
>DATLCH010000042.1:0-7143 GCA_035526465.1 Candidatus Limnocylindrales bacterium
CTTTCAATCCACCGTCGAGCTCGCCGAAACCGTCGGCGCATCGGTCTACGATATCAACAAACGCCTCGGATTCCCCAACAAACATCCGTTGAGCGTTAGCTTTCACAACGACGCGTTCAACGGCGTCGACCTGGTCACCGCGCTGGACGTCGTCGACTGGACCCGCGGCTCGCATAAGTTGAATACCCAGACCCGCGAAGTTCAGGTGGCGACAGCGGCGGACTGCAAGTGGATCGATGTCGGTTTCGCCGACATCGAGATCAGCAAGTGGGCCACCGACTACAACAAGCATCACAACTGGGATCATCGCGTTCTGGGCGACAGCGCACTGTCGATACCGGCGCTTACGGCGGCGTGCAAGAAACGCATCGACGGCAACAAGGGACTGGCAAGTCGCATCACCGATCGCAAAAAATTGATCGGCGAACGCCACGAACGGCAATGGCAGAAATGGCAGGATCAAGTTAAGGAGCAGTGGGACGAACGGCCAATGACTGAAGCTCGCCTGGCCCATGAAGCTTGGCAGGTGATCAAAGACGAAGACTGGGTGTTGACCGCCAATACCTTGAAAGAATGGGTGCACAAAGTTTGGGATTTCGACAAGCCCTATCGTCACCTCGGGCGCGAGCTCGGCACCGGCACGCAGATCGGTATGTCGATTGGCGCTGCCCTCGCACACAAAGGCAGCGGTAAACTGGTCGTCGACATCCAACCCGACGGCGATCTGATGTTTGACTTGGGCGCGCTGTGGATGCCGATCAAGTACAACATCCCGATGTTGATCTTGATGTACAACAACCGCGCGTATTACAACGACTGGGCGCATCAAATTCACATGGCGCACCAGCGTGGCACCGACCCACAGCGGGCGTATATCGGCATGGACCTCGAAGGTCCGCCGCCCGATTTCGCCCATATCGCCAAGGGTATCGGCTGGTACGCCGAAGGCGTCATCGAAGATCCCGCCGAAGTCGGCCCTGCATTGAAACGTGCCATCGCCCAAGTCAAAGCCGGCAAACCCGCGCTCGTCGACGCCGTAGTGTGGCGCCGCGGCGAGAATGCCTAAGAAAAGAATAGCCGCAAAAAACGCAAAGGTCGCAAAAAAGAATTCGCTTAAGCGCCAAGATTCTGTTTTGTAATTTTTGCGCTTTTGCGTTCTTTGCGGCCGATCGGTTTAATTATAAGGAGGATATCTGCATGGCAGCTTCGACAATCAAGAAATCCGAGAAACGTTGGCAGTCCGACGTGATCGTCGACATGATCAAAAAATATCATTTCGAGTACATCGCGCTTAATCCGGGCGCGAGCTATCGCGGATTGCATGACTCGCTGGTCAACTACGGGGAGAACGATCCGCCGATGCTCACCTGCCAGCACGAAAAGATCGCCGTGCAGATTGCTCATGGCTACGCCCGTGCCAAGGGCAAGCCGATGATCGCCATCGTGCATAACCTGGTCGGTCTGCTACATGCGCCGATGGGCATCTACTATGCCTATCTCGATCGCGCGCCGGTGTTCATCATGGGCGCGACCGGGCCGCTTGCCGAACCCAAGCGCCGACCGTTCATCGACTGGATTCACACGGCCAACGTTCAGGGTGAAGCGATTCGTAATTTCGTTAAATGGGATTATCAACCGTCCACCGTCGACGGAGTACCCGGGGCGTTTGCCCGCGCCTATTCGATCATGATGAGCGCGCGCCAGGGACCCATCTATATGTGCTATGACGCCGGCTTGCAGGAAGCCGAGCTTGACCATGATGTTGAAATGCCGATGGATGGTGCGGTCGAAATGCCTACGCCACCGGCAGCCGACCCGCTCGCTCTCGCCAAAGCCGCCGACACTCTTGCTGGTGCAAATCGCGTCGCGATCATCGCCGACTTTGCCGCCCGCCCGCCGCATGGCTGGAACCATGTCGTCGAGCTCGCCGAAACACTCGGCGCATCGGTATGGGATGTCGGCTCGCGTTTAAACTTTCCAACGGATCATCCTTTGAATCTCACCATGGACCCTGACGGCTGCTATGAAGGCGTCGACGTCGTGCTTACCCTCGACATCGCCGACTTCGAAAAGCCCACCCACGTGCGCGACATCGCGACCCGCACGGTAGTCAGCAAGGTTCCCGCTGGTGCTACTTGGATCGACATCGGATTTACCGACATCGAAACCAGTAAATGGTCGATGGATTATGCGCGCCCCTACTACGCGCAGCAACGCATGATCGCCGACGTAGTTTCTGCCGCACCCGTGCTAACTAAACTTTTGAAAGAACGCATCGCCAAGACTGCAGGATTGCCGGAGAAAATCGCCAGGCGCTCGGAAGCGATCGGCAAACGCCACGCCGAGACCCGCGCCAAATGGGCTAAGCAAGCCCAGGAGCATTGGGATCAAAAACCGCTCACCGTTCCCCGCCTCGCCTCCGAGGTGTGGGAAGCCATCAAAGGAGAGGATTGGGTGCTTACTGCTGGCGATCTCGGTTCATGGGGTAAAAAGCTGTGGAACTTCGACCGGCCGTACTGCCATGGCGGCCGCGAACTGGGAACGGGAACTCAGATCGGTCTGTCGTTGGGTGTCGCCCTGGCAAACAAGGGCACCGGCCGGCTGGTTGTCGATCTACAACCGGACGGCGATCTGATGTTCGATGCCGGTTCATTGTGGATAGCGGCTAAGTATCAGATCCCGATGTTGGTCGTGATGTTCAATAACCGTGCGTATTACAATGACTGGAACCATCAGCTGGTCTTGGCACGAACCCGCGGCACCGATCCCAACCGTGCCCATCTCGGCATGGACCTGTACGGTCCGGACCCTGACTTTGCCGGGTTGGCTCGCTCCATGGGCTGGTATGCCGAAGGCCCAATCGAGAATGGCGACGAGCTAAAAGGCGCGCTGAAGCGGGCCATTGAGCAAGTAAAAAAAGGCAAACCCGCCCTTGTGGATGCAATCTGCGATCGTAGAAATCATGGCTAACGGGTTATCTGCCCCGCGTCTATCGGGACACACGCGGGGCAGATTTCTCACTACTGGTAATAAGGTTTTCGAACGCGCATAGTGTCTGATCGCTCGTTTGGTATCCTGCCCATTTCAAGGGCATTTTAGGAGTATTACGATTATCGGCAACCTTGACAGATCGCTCGGTCGTCCTTAACTTAACGAAGCATGCAACACATTAATTTTATTAATCAAATGTTCATACTAGCTAAGGTTTCCACACCCCACAGGAGCGCACGAGTCAGTTTGACGGGCTCCTGCGCCAATCTTGCGAACTGATCGACGCCTTGGCGCGTCTAATGCTAAAGCATAACTAGGGAAAACAGATATTGGAACCGGAATAGCCCTTTCCGGGTTATTCAAGGAGAGTACAGTGGCAAGCGAATTCGACATTGATAAGCCCATGGAAGAGATTTTCGATGAAAAGGAAATTTCTGAGCTGGCCCCAGCCGACGCGGAGAGCTTTAGCTCGATCAACGAAACCGGTGCGGAAGCCGAGCCCGAGGTTAAGGAAACCGACTTCGCGATGAGTTCGGTCCAGCAGTACCTGCGCGACATTGGCGCGGTGCCGCTGCTTAGCCGCGAGCGTGAAATCGAACTGGCCATGCGTATCGAAGCTGGACAGAATGAGATTTTGCGTGCGTTATTCTCGGCGCCGTCAGCCTTGCGCTATGTGATCCAGCTCGGTCGCAAAGTCGCCGACGGTGAATTGGAGATCAACGAAGTTTTGGAAAAGCCCGACGATCACGACAAAGAGGCCACCGATGGTCAGGATCCAAAGGTTTTCCTCCAAGCGGTCGCCCGATTGCGCCGCTTAGGCCAGAGTCAGGAAGACTTGCATCGTGAGCTTGGCCATAAACGTATATCCAAAGAACGTTACGCGTCGTTGACTGAAAAAGAGGCCGCTCTGACTGCGAAGATCTGCGCGTTAATTCAGAACCTTCATCTGGCCGCTGCTCATGTCGATGCGTGGATAGTCCGGCTGAAACGCGCCGCTCATCGCGTCGAGGAACTGGAGCAGCAAAGAACTCGCGCGACTCGCGCGCAGAAAAACTCCATCAGCGAAGAGATCGAGTCCATCGAGGAATCGGTTGGCCGTGACGTGACTGTCATCAAGCGGCTCGCCGCTGAACTTGCCCATGGCGAGCAGACGGTTCAGATCGCGCGCAAAGAGTTTACTGAGGCCAACCTTCGGCTGGTCGTCAGCATCGCGAAAAAATATATGAATCGTGGATTGGCATTTCTGGATCTTATCCAGGAAGGCAATCTCGGCCTGATGCGCGCCGTCGACAAGTTCGATTATCGGCTGGGCTTTCGTTTTTCCACCTATGCTAGTTGGTGGATCCGTCAAGCGATCACCCGCGGTTTGATCGACACGGGTCATACGATCCGCGTGCCGGTACATCGGGTGGAATCGCGCAACAAAGTGATGCAAACAGCCCGTGAGATGCAGCGTCGTCTCGGCCGAGAACCAATGCCCGAAGAGTTGGCAAAGGAGCTGGGAATCTCCGTGCAAGAAATGCTCAACTCGGTGCAGAGCCATGGAGAGCCCGTGTCGCTCCACACCCCGGTGTGGGAAGATGGCGACGAGCTCGGCGATTTCGTCGAGGACCGCATCGGACCGCAGCCGGAGAGCCAGGCGTTGGAAAGCACTCTCTGTTCCGAAGTTCGCAAGGCACTCTCCGTCCTCACGCCGCGCCAAGAAGCGGTATTGCGCATGCGCTTCGGCATCGAGCTCAAACGTGATTACACGCTCGAAGAGCTCGGGCAGAAGTTTTCCGTGACACGCGAACGCATTCGTCAGATCGAGCAGAAATCGCTGCAAATTTTGCGTAATCCCAATCGTCGCAAACCGCAGACCCCATTGGCCAAGGACGGCTCGGCAACACAGCTCAACTAACTTTCGCTCCATTAACGCGCAAAAGGTTCAACGTCGTGAAACGTTGAACCTTTTGCTTTTTCATGCGAATAGCCGCGCAACTCCAGCGCACAGCTCTCGGAAACGTTGGAAAAACTTAAGTATCGCGCTCGCTGGTCGGCCCGACTTCGCCGGTGCACCACGGGATGAATGCTTTCATTTTGCACGTTGCGCCGTGCGCCTTCAGTTCTTTCTCGAAGATCTGGTGAATCTCACGCTCTTCATCTTCGTATTCGATCTGCCAGCCTCCTTCTTTAAGGCTCTTATCGGCATTCTCGCCGCCGCCGCCGCGGCCTTTTTTGTACAGACCCATATCGCCGGGGCGGAGCGCCAAATAGCGGGCTCGAGTCGTGCCTGAGTTGAAATGCTGGTGGTAACAATTGTCGCTCGGGACAGTTACCATGGAGCCGAGCGCCCAATCGCACTTGATCATGTCCGAGCGATCTTCTTTGGTCCAAATCAATGAATAACCGCCGGTGCCGCTCAGCAACACTAAATGGGCGCCCGGTCCATGACGGTGTGCTTTTTTATAAGTACCGATGGGAAATTCCGATATGTGGCTTTTGGTGTTGTTGTCGGCCATTTCCAACATGGCGTTAATACCGCCGGCGCCGCGCTCTTTCCAGCCATAAAGCAACATGTCCGGCGCATTGGTGATAAAATTTGACTCCCAGACGCGGCGGGTGAACAGCTTGCCTTTGCCGCTGAAGTAGTCTTCTTCGCCGGCATAGCGCGTCGTGAACATATACGGATTGTTGAAAATAAAATTGTTGTCGCGATACAGCCGCATCATCGGCGGCGCGTTGGTGACTGCGATGTAGCGAGTGGGCTCCTGGCCGCTACCGTTGAAGTTCTGGTACCAGCAATTGAGCGGAATCGAAAACAAGCTGCCCGCCTGCCACTCGAAACTGCTTTTCTTTTTCTCGTCTTGCCATATCGACGTCGCGCCCCGTCCCGAGACCACATAAATCGTCAACTCGTACATGTGGTGTTCAGGTTCCGATTTCCCACCCGGCTTGATTTCGACGACATGACAGTCGTTGGGCATGTGATTATTGTTGATGTGAACCACCGCGCCACTGCCACCCTTGCGCTCCCATGGTCCTAATTCGATTTTCGCCAAGCTCGGGAAATAATATTCCTGGTAGACTTGCACGCCTTCGTTTTTCAGCCACTCCGAATAAGGATCGATTTTAATGTAATCTTTGAGACCCTCTTTGGGAGTCTCCGCAACTTTCATATCGGTGCCCAACATAACCACAGGTAGTTCCCTCCTCTGCCGACGTTAGTAACGCGGCTGAACCGTGAGTCATCGCGACTTCTTAATGAAATATCCGAAGCAGGCCGACCTTGTCAACGAGTGGCCGGAAGGAACCGTGTGGAACGATCATTCATCGTACAGCGCATAAGTAATACAACCAGCAGTCGTCCACTGACGCTAATGAGTTTTCATCGCCGACGGATGCGCCATCAAGCCGGAACACTTTCACGACTTTGTAGTACGGCGCTAGTTGTTTCAGCTGCTCGGTTGGGTTGACGTAGTATGTTACCAAGCGACCCCCATGAACTCCGTCATTGACCAATGCATACGGCCAACTGCGCAGCCGTTTGAGACGGCGCAGATTACCAACTGTTTGGGATTTAATTTCGAATTGCCCGTTGAGTGGCAGATGCTGGAGATTATGGGACGAAAAACAAAACAGGCCGTCAACAGCGCTAACCCGTCTTATTTCTGCAAAAATAGCGAGCCGATCCCGATGCGGCACATAATCGATGCCATTATAGCTGAACAGCACAAAATCAAAAAAATTGTCGGAAAACTGCGCCATCGCGCGCGCATCGCACACCGCCAAGCGAACGTTGTCCGAACGCGGCCGACGCAGAGCACACGCCGCAACCATGGCCGGCGAGTAGTCAACACCCCAATATTCACGAACCCTCGGCGCGAAATGCAGCATGGTTCGACCGGCGCCAACGCCTATATCCAGCATCCTCATGCTGGATAAACGAGATCTAAGGTGGTTGAGGATTATCTGTTCCGGTGCTTGCAGCGCGCTGGCGCAGGCGTATTCGGCGACAATCGCATCATCTCGCCATACGACGACATTTGACTTAATTGCCGCTCTCATCGGCAGCGGTTTCGGCGCGCAAAACCGCTAGTCTGTCTCACCCGCAGCAATGTCGTAAAGTGCGGATGTATCATTTCCGGCACAATCAGCCTAGATATTAATATT
>DATLCH010000061.1:0-3011 GCA_035526465.1 Candidatus Limnocylindrales bacterium
GGGCGCTTCGACACTCACCGCGCCGTCGAGCCGCTGCATCGCGGCGAGATAACTCTCCGGAAATAGATGGGCTTGGAAATCGATGATCATGCTTGGTTGCCGCTCCAGAAAACTTACTGAAGGTTATAGCCCGTACAGCGCGCGCGCATTGTCGTCGAGAATGCGGTTCACCACCGATTTCGGAATCGCGCCGTCTTCTTTGAGCTTGCGCAATGCCAATATCTCCGACGATGTGTCGTTATGGCCGTAGTCGGTGCCGATCACCAGCATATCGTCGCCGGAAAATTTAAGCACGTACGGCAGGTCGTCATCGGTCTGGCAGGCGACCCAAATATGGTTTTTGCGCAACACTTCTGACTTGTCGATTTTGGTGCCATTGCGTTCGTAGCGCCGGGCATAATCGTGGATCGCATAGGGCACCCACTGTGAGCTGACTTCGATGAATGCCCATTTGGTTTTGGGAAATTTTTCCGGAACCTTGTAAAAAATCAACGAATGAAATGAGCCGACCACTGCCAACTTGAAGCGGTTGAAGCCGCATTCATCGCCAAAGTAATCATGCACGGCAAAACTACCGGTGGCCGAATGGACGCAAATCGGCAGATCGAGCTTGCCGGCCTCTTCGTAAAGCGGATAAAAGTACGCGTCATGCAGCCGCTTCTCGCCTTCCAGGCCGCGAATGAAGATGCCGCAGGCGCCATGTTCCTTGGCGTAGCGCGCCTCTTCGATGGCTTTATCCATTGACAGCAGCGGCAGCAGCGCTACCCAGCGCAAGCGCTCCGGCGCGACTTTCCAGATGTCGATCAACCAACGATTGTAAGAGCGCGCGAGCGCCAATTCGACGTCCGGCCGGCGGGTAAACGGCCGCAGGCAAAAGGTCGGATAAAGAACCTGTATATCGATGTCGAGCTCGTCCATGTGCTTCAGACGGGCGTTGATATCTCCCATCTCGCGCGCTTCGCGCGAGGTATCGGCGCCAACATTGCGCGCTTTGCCGAGATAGAGCCCGTCGATCAACCACGATTCGCCACCGGATGTCGGATCGTTGGGCGTCGGCACGATGCGCGGTTTGAGCGACCGCTCGGACTCCAACATATAGTCCCAGGTATGTTCGGTCTCGAGCACATGGGCATCAGAATCGATCACTGCCATCCCTAAAATCCTCCTGAACGCAGCTTAGCGGCACCGCTGCTTTGATTAATTCCAGCTTTCTCGGTTTTCGAGCCGACGGAATTATTACACTTCTGACAAGTGTAGTCGTATAGTTCGCCATCGGGTAAAACAAGCAACAAGCGCTGGCGCACCGGCATTGCCTGGCCGCATTTATTGCAATAGAGCAGACTGGCATTGAATTGACCGTAGGACTCCGCCATTGCGTCACCTAACCGTGGGCTTTGTGTTCACCGTCATGCTCGGCCATTTTGCGTGCCTTGGTCTCTTTGATCACTTTCTCGGCCAAGTGTGCCGGCAGCTCTTCATAGTGCCCAAACTCCAGTTGAAACTCGCCGCGCCCGCTGGTGATGGCGCGCAGATCGGCGGCATATTTGAGCACCTCCGCCATTGGCACCTTGCTTTTAATCACTTGAATATGACCCTTGGTTTCCATACCCACCACTTTTCCGCGCCGGCTATTGAGATCGCCGATGACATCGCCCATGCACTCGTCGGGCACGGAAACCTCCAGGTTCATGATCGGCTCCAGCAGAACCGGTTTGGCTTTCTCGACGGCGTTGCGAAAGCCCATCGACGCGGCGATTTTGAACGCCATATCGGACGAGTCGACATCATGATAGGAGCCGTCGTAGAGCGTCGCTTTGACATCGACCATGGGATAGCCGGCTAGGTAGCCGCCTGCCATCGCTTCCCTTATCCCCTTCTCCACCGCCGGGATATAATTCCGCGGGATCGCGCCGCCGACAATCTTATCGACGAATTCAAACCCGCCACCATGGGGCAGCGGTTCGACTTTGATCCAGGTATCGCCGAATTGCCCATGACCGCCGGTCTGTTTTTTTTGCCTTCCTTGGGCGCTGGCACTGCCGCGAATGGTTTCTTTATACGGCACTTTTGGCGCTTTCAGCACCACCTCGGCGCCATATTTACGTTTCAATTTTTCGACGGCGATTTCAATATGCTGCTGACCCATGCCCGACAAAATAAAATCCCGGGTCTCCTCATCGCGATGCAGATCGATAGTTTGGTCCTCTTCCTTCATGCGATGCAGTCCCTGCGGCAGCTTGTCCTCGTCTGCTTTGCTCTTGGGTTCCAGCGCGAAGGAAATATTGGGCGTGAAATGGACCGGCCCGTCATATTGAATCGGCGCCTTTTCATCGCACAGACTGTCGCCGGTGGCGATGTCTCTAAACTTGGCGACGGCGACGATCTCACCCGCCAGCGCTTCCTTGACCGCCTCTTGCTTTTTTCCCTCCAGGCGAAATAAATGGCCGACCTTCTCGCGAACTTGCCGGGCCGGCACGTAAATGGTCATGTCGGAATTGAGCTTGCCGGAGAGCACGCGCAGGATCGACAGCTTACCGGCAAATGGATCGATGACGGTTTTAAAAACATAAGCTGAGAATGGCGCGTCAGGATCATGTTTGCGCTTGAGCGCTTCGCCTTTCACGGGATTCACGCCGGTGAATTCTCCCTCCTCCAGCGGCGCCGGCAGATACTCGGTCACGGCGTCGAGCAACTGGACGACGCCTATCTGGCGCAGCGGCGAACCGAAAACAATCGGAAATATTCGGCGCTCCAGAGTGGCCTGACGGACAGCTTTTTTTAATTCTTCCGGTGCCAATTCCTTGCCGTCGAGAAACTTCTCGAGTAATCCGTCATCGAGTTCGGAGACGTCTTCGAGCATTTTCTCGCGCCACTCCAGAGCGTCCGCGCTGAGCTCCGAGGGAATGTCAACTTCAGTGCATTTGCCCGAGTCACCATCAAAGACGAAAGCCTTCATCGACAAGAGATCGACAACTCCCTTGTAGCCGAATTCGGCGCCGAGCGGCATCTGC
>DATLCH010000062.1:0-4886 GCA_035526465.1 Candidatus Limnocylindrales bacterium
AAAGCGTATCTTCATGTTAAGGCCGAAGCGCTTGTTGAACGCCGCCTCAAGGATATTTAATGTCTTCTGCCCGCCAAAAGTCTGCGCCCCAGCGATGAAAGTCAGCTCCGATTCTTTCTTAGCCCCTGCGATCAACTGCTCCAGGGTTTCCGCGCCAACCGTTGACTGCAGCGAAATTACCACCAGCGCCCAGGCGACAACCTTGGCAAAAGAATTCATCGCGCTCTCCAATCCGAAAACCTTTGCACCTTGAACCCTTGAACTTTTGAACGAATCCGATCCCTGGACGATTGGAACACCTGGAACCTTTGGAACGATTGAAACCGGTATTAATCAAATCATCTGCATAATCACGTCGACCAACGCCGGCCGTTTTTCTTCTTTGATGACCTTGATCGCCCGTTCCACCGCCGGCCGAATTTGTTCAGGTTCGGTGATCGGCCCCTCGCCGTGCACACTGAAGGTGCGCGCCAGGTTGGCAAAATCCACCGGCGGTTTGCCCATCTCCATGCCGACAAGTTTGTTTTCCACCGGCCGTCCCCGGTGTATTGCGACTTTTTCCTGATGCTCGACGTCGTTGTAGTAAACCCGATTGTTGGTCATCACGGTCAACAACGGCACACCGGTATTCGCCGCCGTCCACAAGGAGCTCGGCGTGTAGAGCATCTCGCCATCGCGCTGCAGGTTGACACAGATCTTACCGGTGCCGCGATAGGGCAGCGATGCGCCGACAGAGGCCGCTGGACCGTAGCCCAATCCACCGCCGCCATAACCACCGAGAAATAGCCCGGGCTTGTCCCAAGTCCATAGCCGGCTCGGCCAGCCGCGAAAGGCGCCGGCGACCAGCAGCCAGTCTTCGTTCTTCAAAGCTTCCCAAATCTCCCAGGCAAGACGCGGCGGCGAGATCGGCCGTTGGTCCCAGCGTTTTTTGAGATCAGCTTGCCAGCGCGCATGAACTTCCTGGTGTTGGGCGGTCAGTGCCTTAAGCCGGTCTTCGACTACGGTCTTGGAAAACTTTCCCTGTTTTCTGATTTCTTCGGCAAGCGCTGGGAGAAAAACCTTGGTGTTGGCAACGATTGGCACATCCACCGGCGCCAATTCCTGAAAGTCGCTGGTCCAGCTGCGCACAACGATATCTTTGAGTGTCACATTAATCACTTTACAGCTGGATTTGGTCGCGGGAACGTTGGCGTGCGTGTTGGGATCCGACTGCATCAGAGCGCCGTACAGGTCGGTCATGTCCAGTCCCATGATGACATCGGCGTTGGCGATCAACTCGCGATTTCTACCGGTGAGATTCAAAGAATGAGTGTTGGGAAAATTCAAGCGCGCGCCAAAATCGATCACCGGAATCGACAAAAGATCCGCGACCTCCACCAGACTCATCACGGCATCGCTGTTGCGCCCCACGTAGTCGGCCAGAATCACCGGACTTTGTGCGGTCGCCAATAGCTGCGCCGTTTGTTTGATTGCGTCGTAGTCCGCCTGCAGCGGCGCTGCCGGACGAAATCGGTTCGGATCGGGTAGCGGTATTTCCTTGTCGATCGCGGCTTCCTGATCGCTCACATCGAAGCAGAGATAAACGGGGCCACCGGGATCACTCATGGCCATGCGATAGCCGCGCATCATCGAGGACGAAAAGGCCTCGACGCCGACCGGCTGGTCGTCCCACTTGACGAAGTCTCGCACGAGATTACCCTGCACTTGCGCCGTGTGAATCCAGTCGATCCAGGGACGGCGCTTGCTGGAATTCATCGGCCCGGTACCGCCCATCACCATCACCGGCGTGTGATCGCACCAGGCGTTGTAGATCGCCATGGAGGCGTGCTGCAGACCGACGACGTTATGGACGATGGCCGGCATGATCTTGCCGGTGGCTTTGAAGTAACCGTGGGCGACCGCTACGGCGATCTCCTCGTGGCAGCAAAGAATCATTTCGGGGTTGGGCTTCGTTCCACTCTCATAGTTGACCAAAGAATCATGAAGGCCGCGAAAACTGGAACCCGGGTTCAGCGCCACGGCTTCGATGCCCAACACCTTCATCAAATCGACGATGAGATCGGATCCGTAACGAGCAGGCATAAAACCTCCTGGACGGTAAATTAATCGCTCAAAGCCGGCCAAAAAAAAGGCGCGCTAGCAGACTTGGACGGGTCCGTTAGCGCGCCATTTCAGTCACCGCGACGATGCCGCTTTAATGCACAGAAGGATGCGGAATATCGATGCCGTAAAGCTGTTTCACGTTGGTGTAGACCAACTTCTTGCGGATATCCTCCGGCAGATGGCCCAAGTCGCGATCAATATACTTCTTCGATTCCGGCCAGGTCGAGTTGCCATGGGGATAGTCGTTCGACCACATGCAATTGTCCTGACCCCACCATTGGAAGTTATGGCCGGCCACCGTGTCACGGAAAAATGTACCGTAGATTTGCGTCTTGAAGTATTCGCTCGGGTTCTTGGTAAACGGCGGCGGGTTTACTTTTTTGAAGCGGTTATAATAATAATCCCACTGCTGCATCATGAACGGCATCCAGCCGATCTCGTTTTCCACGCTGACGATCTTCAATCCGGGATAACGTTCGAGCACGCCGTAAAAGATCAGCTCGAAGACGTCGTCGATAACTTCTTTGAGTTTGAGATTCACGCTGCCGCGATACGCCTCGACGCCGGTCCGCTTGTTCCCGAAAACCGTGGTCTTGTGATAGCCGTGGCCGGTGAGGATGTGCAAGTGCACCGGCATATTGAGATCCTGCGACGCCGCCCAGAATTTGTTGTAGTGCTCCGAATGCAGCGGCAGATCCGGATGGGGCGCCTGCCAGATGAGCGAACCTTTCATGCCCGCCTTGGCGCAGCGTTCGAGCTCCTTCACCGCCTCGTCGATATTGTAGACCGCGATGGCCGCGATGCCGATCAGCCGTTTCGGCGAACTGTTGCAGTATTCTATCAGCCAGTCGTTATAGGCGCGGAACGTGACTTCCTGCAGTCGAGCGTCGTCCATCGCGTACTGGGGTAGCAAATAGGTTGGATAGAGCACTTCCGCGGAGAGCCCATCGGTCTCCATCTCTTTTATCCGCTGCGTCGGGTCCGAGCCGCCGGGGTGGGTCTGAAAGCTACTACCGACCTTGAGGTTGGGAAAGCGCGGCACCTGGTCTTTGAACGCCTTGGGTGCACGCTCGACGATAATTTCCGACGGTTCCATGACGTGAGAGTCTGACGAAATAATGACTTCGAACCCCGCATCGCTACCGTTGCCAGCCATATCTTTTCCTCCTCGGAATCAATCTGCAAATTTAATCATTGCCTACAAACGATGGTCTACCACCATCGCTATTCAAGGGTCAAGATTCACCAGCATGGCTAAACACACCCCAATCAGTTGACTGACTCGGAACCGAACTTTGTGAAAGCTTCGAGGCTAAAGAAGCGCCCTTGGCACCCCCTTTAGCTTTAGTCGCGGAAATTACTTCGGTTGCGAGACCAGCCGGAGGTAAGGCCGCAATGCTTTCCAGCCCTGAGGATATTTCTTTTTAGCGTCTTCGTCCGACACCGAGGTCACGATGATAACATCGTCACCCTGTTTCCAGTTAACCGGTGTGGCCACTTGGTGCTTCGAAGTAAGCTGCATCGAATCCAACACCCGCAGGACTTCGTCAAAATTACGTCCGGTCGTCATCGGATAGGTCAGCATCAGCTTGATCTTCTTGTCTGGCCCGACGACGAAAACCGACCGTACGGTCTGATTATCGGCGGCGGTACGTCCCGCCGAACTGCCGGGGGTATCGGGATGAATCATGTCATACAATTTTGCTACTTTGAGGTCTGAATCACCGATGATTGGATAGTTCACCGCATGTCCTTGGGTTTCCTCGATATCCTTGGCCCATTTTGCATGATCGGTCACCGGGTCGATGCTCAGCCCGATCACTTTGCAGTTACGCTTTTCGAACTCGCTTTTTAGCTTGGCCATATAACCGAGCTCAGTGGTGCACACCGGCGTAAAATCCTTGGGATGAGAAAACAAAATCGCCCAGCCATTGCCGATCCATTCATGAAAATTAATCTTTCCTTCAGTTGTCTCTGCGGTAAAGTTCGGTGCTTCCTCATTGATATGCAGTGCCATCGTCCAACCCTCCTTCGAAAATAGATATGGTTGATTTTGCCTTCTCTCACCCTCAACATCTGGCCCATGACTAACAGATCGAAACCCTAAATCAAATCTAATCGTCCTTCCTGCCGGCTAGAACAATCCTTCTTTTTCGAGCTTGCGCACCACCCGGTCATCGATAATCTCTTCGACTTTAATTTTGCGGATCGGCTCGCTGGTGCGGCCGAGCAGACGCACGACGTTGCGCAGCCCTTCGACGTTGGGATAAATCTTCTTATCGTAGAGTGTGCGCATCACCTCGTATCCCGCCTGCGCGTCTTCGACTTTCGCCAACCGCAGCTCCTTGGCCAGAGTCCTAACCACCGCGGCTTTGTTCGCCGGATTATTGATATAGCTGATGGTTTCCACCATCGCGCGCAACGTGCGCTCTGGAACTTCCGGCGTGCGGTCGAGCAAACTGCGCTTGGCGATCATGCCGAGACCCTGATAGGGAATGCCCATTTTCATCAGATCACCGAGCATCCGATAGCCCTGGCGCTCCAGTTGTGCGCCGTACGCGTAGCCGAGATATCCGCCATCGATGATATTCTGGGTAATCGCTTGCACCAGCACGGATTGATCGCCGATGATGCGGAACTGGATGTTATCGCGCTCGACATTGAGCCCCCAATGTTCGAAGGCCAGCATCGAAAACATCCACACCCCGCCGCCAATGCTCTGCACGCCGATCTTCTTACCTTTCAAATCCGCCGGCGTTTTAATGCTTGGGTTGACCATAAAC
>DATLCH010000051.1:0-19023 GCA_035526465.1 Candidatus Limnocylindrales bacterium
AAAGAGATTCTTTTCTGCGTTTAGTGGTTCGTCTCACGGACAGGACTTGTTCGTGCATTCGCGCTAGGTGCCAGCGTAAATTTGTCGCCAGTAATCCAAACTGGCCGGGGCGCAGTCGGCGTTAAATATCCCAGCAATGACCGGTTTAGACCCCAGTTTCATATTTTGAAGACAGCTTTGAGTTTCGAAAGGAGAAGCATAGTGTATGGTTCGTGGTAGAACTCGATCCGCCGAGCCGGAAACTGTAGAGGAAGTGGTTAAGGAAGTCGTCAAGGACAACGGGTTAAATCTCAAAGCCCTCAAGGAAAAGAAGATCGGCGATCTCGCGCTGATCGGCAAAACTTTTAATATTGAGGGCGCCGCCAACATGCGCAAACAGGATTTAATCTTTGCGATCCTGCAGGCGCAGACCGAGCAAAACGGTCACGTGTATGGCGAGGGTGTCTTGGAGACTCTGCCCGATGGTTTTGGCTTTCTGCGTGCCCCCGATTACAACTACCTGCCTGGTCCGGACGATATTTATGTTTCGCCCAGTCAAATTCGTCGCTTCAGCCTGCGCACGGGAGATATCATCTCCGGTCATATTCGCCCCCCCAAGGAAGGCGAGCGTTACTTTGCCTTGCTCAAGGTCGAAACTATCAACTACGAAGATCCCGAGCGCGCCCGAGAAAAGATCCTATTTGACAATCTAACGCCACTTTATCCCAACGAACGTTTGTGTTTGGAAAATCAGCCGACCGACTACACTACTCGAATTGTCGATTTGCTGACTCCCATCGGCAAAGGTCAGCGTGGCTTAATTGTCGCAGCACCGCGCACCGGTAAAACGATGATGTTGCAGCATATCGCCAAGGCGATTGCGCATAATCATCAAGAAGTGGTGTTAATTGTTTTGCTAATCGACGAACGGCCGGAAGAAGTCACCGACATGCAGCGTTCAGTCGATGGCGAAGTCATTAGTTCAACATTCGACGAGCCGGCGACACGTCACGTTCAAGTGGCGGAAATGGTAATCGAGAAAGCCAAACGGCTAGTGGAACACGGTAAAGACGTTGTGATCTTGCTGGATAGCATCACGCGTTTGGCGCGAGCCTATAACACCGTGGTGCCGCCGAGCGGTAAAATTCTTTCCGGCGGCGTCGATTCCAACGCCTTACACAAACCTAAAAAATTCTTCGGCGCAGCCCGAAACATCGAGGACGGTGGCAGCTTGACAATTATCGCCACGGCTTTGATCGATACTGGCAGCCGGATGGACGAAGTTATCTTCGAAGAGTTTAAAGGCACCGGTAATATGGAGGTGCATTTGGACCGGCGCTTAATGGATAAGCGGGTTTTCCCCGCCATCGACATCAATAAATCGGGCACTCGTAAAGAAGAGCTGTTAATACCGCGCGAGGATCTCAATCGCATTTGGATTTTGCGCAAAGTATTATCTCAATTGAGTGTTGTCGAATCGATGGAGTTTTTGCTCGATAAGATGCATGGCAGCAAGACCAACAAGGAATTTCTCGAATCGATGAACCAGTAGTTCCGCCGCGATTGTAAACTTGCGCCAACTGACAATCTCTGTTAAAACGCCGAGCATTGTCGTCGTTCGTGTCGTCCTCGGGTCGATGAGATTCTGCCTGCCCGGCAGCCCTCGCGGCCGATAGTTTTAATAATTCAATACACACCCTCGCCGATTGTTGGCGCGGTGCCTACTTTTAGGTGCGCTGGCGAAAAGACGCGAGGGGAGGAAAAACCGAAGGAGAGTATTATGGCAGAGATTTCAATGAAACAATTACTGGAGGCTGGCGTCCATTTCGGGCATCAGACCAGCCGGTGGAATCCCAAGATGAAGCCCTACATCTTTGGCGCCCGCAACGGTATACACATTATTGACTTGCAGCAGACGGTATCGATGTTCAAAGAACTTGAGGGTGTCGTGCGGGATCTGGCAGCATCCGGCGGCCATGTTCTTTTCGTTGGAACCAAAAAACAAGCCCAGGACGCGATTCGGGAAGAGGCTACACGCTGTGGTATGTACTACGTCCACAACCGCTGGCTCGGCGGTACCCTGACCAATTTTACGACGATTCGCCAAAGTATCGAGCGGCTACGTAAGATCGAGGAAATGGAAGCCGACCCGAAAATTGTCGAGGCCTTAACCAAGAAAGAGATGCTCGGGCTGCACCGTGAAAAAGATAAACTTGAGCAATCGCTCGGTGGTATCAAGGCGATGCGCAAATTGCCCGACGCTATATTCGTGATAGATCCCAAACAAGAAGAAATCGCGGTCAAAGAAGCGCGCAAACTGGGTGTTCCGGTGATCGCGGTTATCGACAGCAATTGCGATCCAGATATGATCGATTATAAGGTACCCGGCAACGACGACGCGATTCGCGCGATCCGGTTGTTCTGTCAGGCTATCGCGGAAGCGGTAATCGAAGGCCGAACGATATATGAGCAGTCGTTGGTCAAGGACAAGGCCGATGACCGACCTGCGGAAGCGGTATTTGCAGCAGAAAGCGCAGCCGGAGGAGTTTAGGCGAGATGGAAGTGACAGCGAGCTTAGTGAAAGAACTCCGGGACAAGACCGGAGCGGGCATGATGGACTGTAAGAAGGCCCTTGCCGAGACCGGCGGGGACCTCCAGAAAGCAATTGATTACTTGCGCCAGAAAGGGTTGGCCGCGGCAGCTAAAAAAGCCGATCGTGTGGCATCCGATGGTGCCGTTGGCGCGTATGTGCATGCGGGCGGAAAGATCGGTGTCTTAGTCGAAATTAATTGTGAGACTGATTTTGTCGCTCGTACCGCTGAGTTCCAGAATCTTCTCAAAGACATTGCCATGCAAGTCGCGGCCGCGAATCCGCGCTGTGTGCGCCGCGAAGAAGTCACTGCCGAGGAATTTGAGCGCGAAAAAATAATTTACCGTCAACAAGCATTGGATTCCGGCAAGCCGGAGAAAGTTGTCGAGATGATCGTTCAGGGCAAAATGGAGAAGTTCTACTCCGAAGTTTGCTTGATGGAGCAAGCGTTCATCAAAGATCCTGACAAAAAAGTCGGCGATATCGTCAATGAGGCCATCGCACGGTTGGGCGAGAACATTCAGGTGCGACGCTTTGCTCGTTATCATCTCGGTGAAGGCGGGGCGAAAGACTAAATCGCAGCGAAAGCCCGGCATGAATAACGGTGGTCCGAAATATAAACGAATTATTTTAAAAGTAACCGGGGAAGTGTTTGCCGGCACCGGGAATTTCGGAATCGACGGCGCGACCGTCAAAGCTTTTGCGCAGGAGATCAAAGAGGTTAAGGATCTTGGCTGTGAGCTCGCGCTAGTGATCGGCGGCGGCAACATTTTCCGCGGCGCAGTAGCCAGTGAGATCGGGATGGATCGCGCCAGCGCCGATACCATGGGTATGCTGGCGACCGTCATTAATAGTTTGGCGCTGCAAGATGCCCTCGAGAAGATCGGGGTTTCGACGCGAGTCTTATCGGCCATCGAGATGCGCCAAGTCGCCGAACCCTACATTCGCAGGCGTGCCACCCGGCACTTGGAAAAAGGCCGCGTCGTTATTTTCGCCGGTGGCACCGGAAATCCATATTTCACCACCGACACCACTGCCAGTTTGCGCGCCATGGAAGTGAGCGCCGAGGTGATTCTCAAGGCGACCAAGGTGGATGGTATTTATGATGCCGACCCACTTAAGCGATCCGACGCCAACAAATTCGAGGAATTGACTTATATCGAAGTTCTCAACCGCGAACTCAAGGTGATGGACTCGACGGCGATCTCTCTGTGCATGGACAATCAGCTGCCGATCATTGTTTTCAACATCATGGAAAAGGGCAATATCAAGCGCGTCGTTTCGGGCGAATCTATTGGCACTCTGGTGAGTGGAGGTAAACGATGAATGAAGCAATCTTTACCCAGGTGCAAAAAGAGATGGACGGCTCGGTCGCAGTGTTGCGCAAAGATTTGACGAAACTGCGCACCGGTCGTGCGTCGACGTCATTGTTGGAGCATATCACCGTCGACTACTATGGCGCGTCGACGCCGTTAAACCAGCTCGCGACGTTGAGCGCCCCGGAACCGCGTTTGTTGGTGATTCAGCCGTTCGACCGTGCGGCGATGACCGAGATCGAGAAAGCGATTTTAAAATCCGATCTTGGTCTCACTCCCAACAATGACGGCAAAATCATTCGCATCCCCATTCCTGCGTTAACAGAAGAGCGCCGCAAGGAACTCGTCAAGCATGTGAAGAAGATCGCCGAAGAGTATCGCGTCTCCGTGCGCAATCATCGCCGGGTTGCCGTTGAGCAAATCAAAGAAGCGGAAAAGAAAAAAGAGCTCACCGCAGACGAGACCAAGCATGGTCTCGATCGGGTGCAAAAAATCACCGACGACTTCATCGGCCGAATCGACAAGATCGTCAAGGCTAAAGAAGACGAAGTCATGGCGATCTGACAGTAACGTTCTAGTTGCGCAGCTTACCGGGTATTAGCCGGTGTAACCCTTCCAAGCAAGACCTCCTCATTCACCGATGAACGACACTTTACGCAGGCTTCCGTGGACCTAGGCGGCTTAGATAAGAGCCGTTTGCCGCAGCATGTTGCTATTATTATGGACGGTAACGGACGATGGGCGACCCAGCGGCGCAAGCATCGCATCGAAGGCCATCGGCGCGGGAAGACCTCTGTTCGGGTCATCGTTGAGATGAGCCGAAGGATCGGCATCCGTTACCTCTCTCTCTACGCCTTTTCCACCGAAAACTGGCTTCGGCCCGAAGACGAGGTCGAAGCCCTGATGGGATTGCTGGAACATTACCTGATCGCAGAGCAGACTAAGATGATGCGCTACGGCATTCGCCTGCTGGCGGTGGGTAACCGTAACCGGCTGCCCGCCCAGCTTCGACGAACATTGGAGAGCGTGATCGAGGCGACCGCCAAAAACCAACGTATGACGGTCATTCTGGCTCTCAGTTACAGTGGTCGCGACGACATCGTGCGCATGGCAAGGGTTTTGGCGCAGCAGGTCAGCGCCGGCAATTGCCAAGCGGATTGCGTCGACGAGCAGTGGATTTCGTCTCATCTTGATACGGCATCGGTACCGGACCCCGATCTGTTGATTCGCACCAGCGGTGAGATGCGGATTAGTAACTTCTTTCTTTGGCAAATCGCTTACAGTGAACTTTACGTCACGCCGACCCTCTGGCCGGATTTTCGCGAAAAAGAATATCTACAAGCACTCTTGGATTTTCAACGCAGGCGCCGACGCTTCGGCCGCACCGACGAACAGATGGCCGAAAAACCTTTGGTCATCATGGAGGCGGGTGGACGGAAATCTTAAAGCGCGGATCGGCACCGCGGCAGTTGGGCTGCCGCTTCTGGTGTGGTTGGTTGGGTGGAGTGCGCAGTGGTTATTTTCATTAGTGTTCTTTTTGCTCACGGTGGCGGCTTTGCGAGAATACTTTGCGATGATTTGCCCCGGCGAGTTTTGGCAGCAGGTTTGGGGAATTGTTTTCGGCAGTGCCATTGGATTGACGGTTTTGGCTAGTCCCGCATCCGTGATGGCACTATGGCTCAGCGTCTTTTTGATTATTCTATTTGCCAGCACTCTGTGCTCAGGGGGAGCTCTCATTGATCGGCTCAACCGCTTGGGTTGGACGTTGCTGGGCGGACTTTATATCGGATTTTTAGTGCCGCAGCTCGCGCTGCTATTCGAATTTAGAGACGGCCGGCGCTGGGTCGCATTTGTATTCCTGGTCATCATGGCTGGCGACACTTCAGCCTATTTTATCGGCCGGCGATTCGGTCGGCGAAAACTTGCACCGGAACTCAGTCCTGGCAAAACCGTGGAAGGTTCCATCGCCTATGTGATTGGCAGCATACTGATTGGCATGCTCGCAGGGGTGCTGCTGGCGCTGCCTGTAGCGCTGCTTGAGGTCGCCCTGGTCGCATTAGTCATGAGCCTGCTTGGCCAAATTGGCGATCTTTTCGAGTCGTTAATCAAACGCGCCTTCGCAGTTAAGGATTCGGGAGAGTTATTACCGGGGCACGGCGGAGTTTTGGATCGTCTCGACAGTTTGATTTTTCCGGTGGTCTTCGCAACGTTCTATCTGACAGTTATTCATCCATGAGAACCATTGCCCTTTTGGGATCAACCGGGTCGATCGGTGTTAGTACCCTGTCATTAGCAAGAGAATTCCCGGAACGCTTTAAAATTCACGGCATGGTAGCAGGGCGCAATCTGCAGTTGCTGGCCAGCCAAATAAAAGAATTCTCACCGGCGCTGGTCGCCATCGAACGTGAGGATGATATCGCTCAGCTGCGTAAATTTTTGGGCAAGCACAAAGTGGATATTTTGTCGGGGCAGGCCGGCGCTATTGAGGTTGCCACAGCCTCTAAAGTCGACGTCGTGCTGGCGGCGATCGTCGGAGGCGCGGGCTTGATGCCGACCCTGCGGGGTTTGCTAGCGGGAAAAGAAATCGCTCTGGCGAACAAAGAAGCCCTTGTGATGGCTGGCGAACTTTTTATCAAAGCCGCCAAGAAAAAAGGTGTTCGACTCTTGCCGGTGGATAGCGAACACAGCGCCATTTTTCAGTGTCTGCAAGGCAACCAGCGCGGCGACGTCGATAAAATTATTTTGACAGCCTCGGGCGGGCCGTTCCTGCGCACGCCGCTTCAGCGATTAGCAAATGTCACAATCGATCAAGCACTCAAACATCCCAATTGGAAAATGGGGCGTAAGATCACCATTGACTCGGCGACTATGATGAACAAGGGACTGGAAGTCGTCGAGGCGCGCTGGGAATTCGATATGGAACCGAGTGGTATCCAAGTCGTTATTCATCCGCAAAGCATCGTGCATTCGATGGTGCGTTATCAAGACGGCGCGATCATGGCGCAGCTGGGAATTGCCGACATGCGCATTCCGATCGCCTACGCACTAGCCTACCCGCATCGCCTGAAAGGCAACTGGGAACCTCTAGACTTGACCAAGCATAAAGGGCTGAACTTCCTCCCCGTAGAAAAGAAGCGCTTTCCCGGTCTGTCGTTGGCCTACTCGGCCATCGAGGAGGGCGGTACTATGCCGGCGGTGCTCAACGCGGCGAACGAGGTGGCCGTGGCGGCATTCTTGGCCGGCAGGATAGGATTCCGCGAAATTCATCGTATAATTGACAAGACAATGCAGCGCCATCAGAGCAAGCATGCAAAAAATATAGACGAAGTCATTGAAGTGGACCGTTGGGCTCGCGAGGTTGCAACAACCGAAGTTCATTAGTTCAAAATCGAGGAGTATCGCGATGGAAGGTTTTCTTTATTCGATCGGTTCAGCCGTCATAGGTTTGGGGCTACTGATCGTGTTTCATGAATTCGGCCATTTCTTATTGGCTAAATTATCAGGAGTTGGGGTGCTGACTTTTTCCGTGGGCTTTGGCCCGAAAATTCTTGTTCGCAAGAAGGGCGAAACCGAGTATGCCCTGAGCGCGTTTCCCCTCGGCGGCTACGTAAAAATGATCGGTGAGGATCCAAACGAGGAGGTGTCGGCAGCTGACAGAGAACGGTCCTTCGCCCATAAAAGTCTGCTCAAGCGGTTTGCCATTGTCTTTGCTGGTCCCGCCTTTAACCTCATTTTGGCAGTGATTCTGCTGATGCTGGTGTTTGTTTTTTACGGCGTGCCGGTCATGTCGACGCTCGTTAGCGGCGTGGAAAAAGGCTCGCCGGCAGAGCGGGCGGGCATTACCAAAGGCGATCGCATCGTTGCTATTGACGGTAAACCGGTGGTCGAGTGGGAGAATCTGTCGCAGACGATTAAATCGAGCGAAGGCAGACCATTGAATTTGGAAATTCGCCGTGGCAGCGAGCTTGTCAAGCTAACGGTCCAACCGACGCGTAAGGAAGGACGCAATATTTTCGGCGAACGCAAAGACGACTGGCTGATCGGGATCGGCAGTCAGGTTTCGATAGAGAAGGGTAAGCCGGGCTTGGCAGTTGGCAGAGCATTTTCTCAAACATGGGATTACATCAAGATCACCGTACTTGGGTTCTACAAGATGATTATGGGCGATGTCTCGCCGAAGAATATTGGCGGCCCAATTTTGATTGCGCAGATGGCCGGCCAGCAGGCTCAGGAAGGGGTCGGCAGTTTTCTCGCCTTTCTCGCTGTGCTTAGCATTAATCTCGGCGTGCTCAATCTCTTGCCAGTGCCGGTGTTAGACGGCGGGCATCTGTTATTTTTTCTCGTTGAGGCGGTGATTCGCAAGCCAGTGTCGATACGCGTGCGCGAGATGGCCCAGCAGGTCGGTATCTGTCTCTTGGGCCTTTTAATGGTTTATGCGTTCTACAACGATATCGTGCGATTCTTCGAAAAACAGGTCGGTGGATGAGGATCCTGGGCATAGATACGGCTACAGCCGTCTCTAGTGTGGCTTTTTTCGAAGATGGACAACTCACTGCCGAGGCTACTTTTCCGCCGAGGAATCGAACTGGAGAAGTCCTAAGCGTCAAGAGCAGTCACTCGGAAACTATCTTGCCGTTGATAAGCTCAGTTCTTGACAACGCGCATCGCAAGATTTCCGATATTGATGTCATTGCAGTTTCCATCGGTCCAGGCTCGTTTACCGGTTTACGCATTGGTCTGGCTTTAGTCAAAGGAATTGCTTACGAATGCAGTGTGCCCGTAGTCGGTGTGTCGAGCCTCGAAGCCCAGGCGGCTCGGTTCACTAAAATATCCGGTACAATCTGTTCGTTGCTCGATGCGCGTAAGCACGAAGTTTATGCCGCTCTGTTTGAACAACGTGAGGGAAGTCTGCTGCGTTGTTCGGCCGACCAGGCGACTGAGGTCACGGATCTGATGGCTTTGTTCAGCTCAAGTTTGCGCACGAGCGTCATAAAGTTTGTCGGCAACGGTGCGGAACTTTATCAGGAGCAGATACTGCATTTATTCGGCAGTCGAGCGCAGATCATTGGCGAGGCTTGCGGCTGCAGTGCCGCTGGAGGTGTGGCTCGGGTAGCATCAACGCGTTCGCCAGCGATTTCTAGGACTGATTTGGGGCCTTTGGTGCCGCTCTATTTGGGCACCTCGCAGGCGCTCGGTATTAGTCGCAAGATTCTTTCTAACTCGTTGAAATAGTGAAGAGAAAGCGCGTTGACAAAGTACCGACCGTAAGTTAGATTGAGCCCGCTCATAGTTTAGAATCACTAAAAGGAGGCCGCACTTATGGAGCACAGTGAAGAATTGGCGATCGTCTCCCTCTTGGATAAGGATCCAGAACTCAAAAGGTACTACGATGAGCACCAAGCCTTTGAGAAACAGCTTGCCGCGCTGCATCACAAAGGGCATTTGTCAGTAGACGAAGAACTCGAAATAAAACGAATTCAGAAACTAAAACTGGCTGGCAAAGATAAGATGATGGAGCTTTTGGGAAAGCACCGTCAGTTCCGTGATCGCAGCAGTTAAGGAGTCGTAATGAAGATTACCGGAGCGGAAATATTTTGCGAATCTCTACGCCGCGAAGGTGTGAAAACTATTTTCGGCTTGCCTGGCGGGGTTGTGCTGAAAATTTTTGACGTACTTTGCCAGCGAAAAGATTTGCAATTGATATTGACGCGCCACGAGCAGGGCGCTGCTCATATGGCCGAGGGCTACGCCAAAGCAACTGGTAAGGCTGGAGTTGTGCTGGTGACCTCAGGTCCTGGTATGACCAACATCGTTACCGGTTTGGCCGATGCTCACATGGATTCAGTCCCATTGGTGGCGTTTACCGGGCAAGTCTCGACGGATCTAATCGGCAATGATGCGTTTCAGGAAGCCGATAACGTCGGCATCAGCCGACCGTGTACCAAGCACAACGTATTGGTGAAAGATGTCGCCGACCTCGCCCAAGCCGTGAAGGAAGCGTTCTACATCGCTACCAGTGGACGACCCGGCCCTGTTTTGGTCGATATTCCCAAAGATGTCAGCATCGCAAAGACAGAATTCAAATATCCCGACAAGGTAAATTTGCGCGGTTACAACCCGTTCACCGGCGGTGACACATCGCAGATTAAGCATGCGGCTGAAGCGATTATGACGTCCAAGCGGCCGATTATTTACGTTGGCGGCGGCGCAGTTTTTGGGGATGCCGCCGATGAGGTACGCGAACTTGCCGAGATCACCCAGATACCCGTGACGATGACCTTGATGGGTCTGGGGACTTTCCCAGGTACCCACGAGCTGTCCTTGGGGATGTTGGGTATGCACGGTGGCTACTGGAGCAATATGGCGATGCATGAGTCGGATCTGCTGATCGCCGTAGGCGCTCGTTTCGATGATCGTGTCACCGGCAAACTTTCAGAATTTTGTCCAGGCGCTCGGGTCATCCATATCGATATTGATCCGACCTCTATCCGAAAGACTTTTCACGCGCATATCCCAATCGTCGGCGACGTCAAATCGGTGCTGCGCCAAATGAACGTCACGTTGCGTTCATTGGACGGTAATCCAACGGCGATGAAAGCGCGACGTGCGCCATGGCTCAAGCAAATCAATGCTTGGAAGAAGGAGCACCCGCTCTCTTACAAACAGGACGACAAAATAACCAAGCCTCAGTACGTCGTTGAAAAACTATACGAGCTGACTAAGCATGAGGCGATCGTGGCCACCGATGTGGGACAGCATCAAATGTTCGCGGCACAATATTTCAAAGGCAAGAAGCCGCGCACTTGGCTTACCTCCGGGGGGCTAGGGACCATGGGTTTTGGGTTCCCGGCGGCCATCGGCGCTCAAGTGGCGTATCCCGACCGCCAGGTGGTTTGCATCACCAGTGAAGGTAGTTTCCAGATGAATCTGCAGGAATTGGTGGTCGCCGCTGAACATAAGTTGCCGGTGAAAATCGTCCTGCTCAACAACGGCGTGCACGGCATGGTGCGGCAATGGCAAGATCTGTTCTACGAAAGCCGCTATTCGGCGAGCATCCTCGGCAAAATGCCAGACTTTGTAAAACTCGCGGACGCCTATGGCATAAAAGGTTTACGCGCAGTAAAGCCCAGCGAAGTGGATGGAGTTCTCAAAGAGGGGCTAAAGCATAAAGGGCCGGTGCTCATGGACATCCACACCGATCCGTTCGAAAACTGCTATCCCATGATTCCTGCCGGCGGAGCGCAACATGAAATGATGTTGGAAGACCCGCCTGAACTCAAGTTAACTCGTAAGGGCGGAGTACATAAGAGAAAGGTGGATGAAGGCGACGGGGTTCTTCCTGCCTGATATTTTTAGGAATGGAACATATCATATCGGTTCTTGTTGAAAATAAATTTGGTGTCTTAGCTAGGGTTGCCGGTCTTTTCAGTGCGCGGGGAGATAACATCGAGAGTTTGTCGGTGGCGCCAACACTCGACCCCACGACTTCGATGATTACGATTGTTACGGTAGGCGACGATCGCATTATCGAACAGATCATGAAACAGCTCAACAAAGTTGTCGAAGTGCTCAGCGTGATCGACCATACAGAAACTGACTTCTTGGATCGAGAAACGGTACTGATCAAGGTTAACACCAAGCCGGAGCATCGGGACGAGGCGATTCGTATTGCCGAAATTTTTCGTGCCAAGATCGTGGACTCGTCGCCGACGACTTACACCATAGAAATCACCGGCGACGTCGATAAAGTCGAGGCGATGATTGGCATGCTCAAGCCGCTTGGGATCAAGGATCTGATACGTACGGGGCGCATTGCGATCTCTCGCGAAACCACCAGAACAGCGTCGCCACGCCGGGAACCGGCCTTGCTGAAGCCCTAATCGATAGCGTCATCCTTCGGCAACTTCGCAGGATAAAAACGCCGGTTCATGAATGATCATGACCGGCGTTTTTGTTCGGGACTTGCGGGCCGGGAGTAATTTACTTCGTATCTTTGATTTTGTCGGCTGCCTCTTTGCCGGCTTCTTTAGTTTTGCCGATCACGTCTTTGCCAAATTCTTTGGCCTTCTCACCAACGTCTTTCATGGCATCGCCAGCTTTTTCCATGGCTTTACCGGCCTTTTCGGTCGCTTGATCGATTGCCTGACCGACGGCAGCACCCGCCTTTTCAGCTGGGCCTGGATTTTGTTTCTCGACATTGTCGCAAGCTGCCGATGTAACCAACAACGCTGTGGCAATCGCTCCTAAAACGAGCTGCTTGACGTATTTCATCGGGTCTCGGATCCCTTCCAGCTTACATATCGAGTATGTTTTTAGTCTTACCATGGCGTTACTGAGCGGTTCAATGGATTTATCGATGCGTAGCGGGTGCACAAAAAAATTCGTCAATAGTTGTTTTCGCTAGAAAAGATTACCATCCCATCGAATGGTAATACGCGATTTCCCATGAGTCTGCGCGGTTGTTTGCAGTGGTTCTAGAAAGTAATTCCTGTTTGGTTCCACATACTTGTCGTTGACTTAGCATAGGTCAATCGGCATAGTAACTAGTGAAAAGTTCATAGGAGAATCTAATTCATGCAAGTTTACTACGACCGCGATGCGGATTTGAATGTTTTGAAGAGCAAGAAAGTTGGCGTGCTTGGTTACGGCAGTCAGGGACATGCGCATGCTAACAACTTGCGCGACTCTGGCGTCGATGTTGTGGTTGGTCTGCGGCGCGGAAGCAGTTCTTGGGCGAAGGCGGAAAACGCCGGCCTTAAAGTGGCTGAAACCGCCGAAGCGGCAGCCATCGCCGATATAGTTATGGTCCTGCTCCCGGATGAACTCCAGGGGGATGCCTACGAGAGTGAAATCAGACCAGGGCTTAAGAACGGCAACTACCTGGCGTTCGGCCACGGGTTCAATATTCATTTCAAGAGAATCGTCGCACCCGCCGGAGTCAACGTGTTTATGGTTGCTCCCAAAGGGCCGGGCCATCTAGTGCGCAGCGAATACGAGAAGGGTCGCGGCGTGCCTTGTTTGTTGGCGGTGCACCAGGATCCCACCGGCGACACCACAAAAATCGGCCTCGCCTATGCCAGCGCCATTGGAGGGGCACGAGCGGCGGTGATTCAAACCACTTTCAAAGACGAAACAGAAACCGATCTATTCGGCGAACAATCTGTCTTGTGTGGCGGTCTCTGTGCCTTGATCCAAGCCGGTTACGAGACCCTCGTTGATGCCGGTTATCCACCCGAGATGGCTTATTTCGAGTGCGTCCACGAAGTCAAACTGATTGTCGACCTGATTTACGAGGGCGGCATGGCGAATATGCGCTACTCGATCAGCAATACTGCGGAGTATGGTGATTTAACCCGCGGCAAGCGAGTCATCGGTCCGGAAGTGCGTCAGGCGATGCAGAAAATTCTCAAAGATATTCAGTCCGGCCAGTTTGCCGAGGAATGGATCAACGAATACAAATCGGGAGCGCCGCACTTTACCGAGCTTAGAAAAGAGCAGGCCAATCATCCGCTGGAAAAAGTCGGCGCCGGTTTGCGTTCGATGATGCCTTGGCTGGGCCATAATCGATTGGTCGATAGAAGCAAGAACTAGGCGATTTCCACTGGATTGTAGAATCGCTCCTGCCGGGTACGATGCGTATTGCGAAAGAAGGTTGGCCATTGATTCTGCCGGCCGCGGCTGTAGCGCTCATGGCGTTGCTGCTTGGTTGGGTGGTGGTCGGTGTCGCTCTGGCTGTGTTGACCATCGCCATCGCGGCGTTTTTTCGCGATCCGGAGCGGAAAATTCCAACTGGTGACGGGTTGGTGGTTGCGCCCGCCGATGGCCGAATCGTCGCGATCGCACCGGTTGAGGGGAATGCTTTGTTCGCCGACGCGGTGACGCGTATCAGCATCTTTTTATCGCCGCTGGACGTGCATATAAATCGTGCGCCGGTGGCCGGTCGCGTCAGTGCTGTGCGCTATCAGGCTGGCAAGTTCATTGCCGCGTTTAAGGAAGAGGCGACGCGCTACAACGAGCAAAACGCTCTCCACATGGTCGACGAGCGCGAGCGTAACTTGGGGGTAGTCCAGGTCGCCGGGGTGGTGGCCCGCCGCATCGTCTGCCGTGCCAAAGCCGGCGATATTTTGTCGCGCGGCGAACGTTTCGGTTTGATCATGTTCGGTTCGCGTACCGACATTTATCTGCCCCAAAGTTGTAGGTTAGAAGCGACTGAGGGTCAGAGGGTCACAGGCGGTGAGACCATCATTGGGAGGTTCCCATGAGCGCGATGAATGCTCCGGAGCCCGAGCGGCCGCAAGAGAAAGATAAATTACGCCTATTGCGCCGTCGCCGTGAGCGGCCGCGTATGACCTTACGTCAGAGAATGCCGGCGGAGAAGCTGCGCAAAGGCGTGTATCTTATCCCGAGCCTGTTTACCGCCGGCAATCTGATGTGCGGATTTTTCTCCATCATCGCGACGTTTAGGGGTGAATACGTCAACGCCGCTTTGCTAATTTTGCTTGCCAACGTGTTCGATGGAGTCGACGGTTATGTCGCCCGCCTCACCCGGACGACCAGCCAATTTGGCGTCGAGTTCGATTCCCTCGCCGATGTTGTCGCGTTCGGCGTGGCGCCGGCAGTCTTGGTCTATATCTGGGCGCTGGTGCCGTGGCAAAACTGGGGTTGGCTGGCAGCCGCGACTTACGTGGTCTGCGGCGCCGCGCGGCTGTCGCGTTTCAATGTCCAGGCGCAGGGCCCTGCGAAAAATTACTTTGTCGGTTTGCCGATCCCAGCGGCGGCGCAGATGATCACGTCATCGGTCATCTTGTACTATTATCTCGGTTTTGAGGGTGCGCCGACGCGCCATTTAACGTTTTTGCTGTTAATTTATGGCTTGGCGATTCTAATGGTAAGCAGCATTCCGTATTTTAGTTTGAAAAATAACGATATGAGGAAGCGCCATCCGGAGTGGATGTTTGTTTCCGGCGTGATTTTGATTACACTCATAATCGCCGAGCGGCATATCATGTTTTTTACAATTGTTCTCCTGTATACGTTATCCGGCCCCTGGTTATGGTGCTTAACTAACCTCAAGCACCGGCGGGAGTTGAGACGGGAGGCGGCGAAAGTTTTGTCGTAAGTTCCTGGCTCAAATAAAAGTGAAACAACTCCCGTTGGCCATGCCGCGGGAGTTTTCATTTCGGGTAGGGCCGACGGATAACGATAACGGGAGACATCAAAAATGGATCACATGGCCAAAGATAATGTAGTGCAGATTTTCGATACGACCTTGCGCGATGGCGAGCAGTCGCCGGGCGCGAGCATGACCGTGGAACAAAAACTGGTGATCGCACGGCAACTGGAGAAGCTCGGCGTCGATGTCATCGAAGCGGGCTTTGCCGCCTCGTCGGACGGTGACTTCGAATCCGTGCGGCGCGTGGCTTTGGAGGTAAGCGAACCGCGGGTCGTGAGTCTTGCGCGCGCCCAGGAGAGCGATATCAGTCGCGCGTTGAAAGCCGTCGAAGGCGCCAAGAAGCCTGGAATTCACACTTTTATCGCGACCTCCGACATTCACCTCAAGCACAAGCTGCGCATGACGCGCGAACAGGTCGTCGAAGCCGCGGTCAAAGCAGTGACCTATGCCAAGCAGTTTACCGACTATGTCGAATTCTCAGCCGAAGATGCTTCGCGCAGTGATCCGGAATTTTTGCTGCAGATCTTCCGCGAAGTGATCCGCGCCGGCGCGAAGACACTGAATGTTCCGGACACCACCGGTTATGCGATACCGTCGGAATTTGGCGCTTTGATCGCCAATCTGATCGAACGGACGGCCGGCGGCGATCGGGTCATCTGGAGCGCCCATTGCCATAACGATCTTGGTCTGGCAGTGGCCAATTCACTGGCGGCGGTGCATAACGGCGCGCGTCAAATCGAGTGTACAATCAATGGCATCGGCGAGCGCGCCGGTAATACTTCTCTCGAAGAAGTGGTCATGGCGCTGCGCACACGCAAAAATTATCTCGATCTCGACACTAATATTCATAGCGAGCAGCTCTATCCCACCTCGCGCTTGCTATCGCAGGTCGTCGGTATCCCGATCCCGATCAACAAACCGATCGTCGGCGATAATGCTTTCGCCCACGAGGCGGGCATCCATCAGGATGGCGTGCTCAAGCACAAGCAGACATATGAGATCATGACGCCGGAGTCCATCGGTATTCCCGGTAATCGTCTCGTCATGGGCAAGCATTCCGGTCGCCATGCCTTCGATGAACGATTGAAGCACCTGGGTTTCAATCTGAGTAAAGAAGACATGAACCGCGCCTTCGTTCGTTTTAAGGAACTCGCCGATAAAAAAAAGAATGTCTACGATGAGGATATCGAAGCGATTGTCGCCGAAGAAGTTTTGCGCATGCCGGGACGTCCGGATAAATTCGAGTTTCTCTACATGAGCGTCAACTCGAGCAGCGACGGCGTGCCAACCGCGACGATCAAAATGCGCGTCGATGGCGCGGAAAAAATGGACCATGCCTCGGGCGACGGCGTGGTCGATGCTTGCTACAAAGTGATTACCAAGATCACTGACTCGCAGTCGCAACTGGTGCGTTATTCGGTCAACGCGATTACCGGAGGGACGGATGCCCAAGGCGAAGTCGCATGCTTGATAGACGACGGGGGTATCCGCGTGTCGGGTCAGGGTTCGCACACCGATATTATCATGGCGAGTGCATTGGCGTATATTAACGCGCTCAATAAATTGGAAGAACGAAAGCGCTATCGGCAGGTGGTGGAGAAAGAGGGACCATGAATTACAACATCGCGGTTTTCCCTGGTGACGGCATCGGCCCGGAGGTTATGAGCGAGGGTACAGCAGTTCTCAAACAGGTCGCCGAGCTTTACGGCTTCACGGTAAATCTTGAGTCAGGGATGGTTGGCGGCGCTTCGATCGATGCTCATGGCAAGCCGCTCACCGACGCCGTTTTAAGTCTCGCCAAGCAGAGTGATGCGGTCTTGCTCGGCGCCATGGGCGGACCCAAATGGGACGGCTTGGACTACTCCATTCGGCCCGAGCGAGCGCTTCTGGCGTTGCGTCAGGAGTTGGGTTTGTTCGCCAACTTGCGTCCGGTTAAATTGTTCTCCGCGCTGGCATCGGCATCGACGCTAAAAAGAGAAGTTGTCGAGGGCACGGATATGTTGGTGGTCCGCGAGCTCACCGGCGGTATTTATTTCGGCCAGCCGAAAGGCGTGACGATGCTTCCCGATGGCACCGAGCGTGGCGTGAATACCGAGGTCTATACGACGCCGGAGATTGAGCGCATCGCCCACGTGGCGTTTCAGGCCGCGCTGAAGCGGCGCAAGAAAGTGACCTCCGTCGATAAAGCCAACGTGCTGGAAGTCACCGAACTGTGGCGCAAGGTGGTGACGCGACTACATAAGAAAGAGGAAGGCTACGCGGGTATCGAGCTGGAGCATATTCTGGTCGATAACTGTGCCATGCAATTGATCCGTAATCCGCGGCAATTCGATGTCGTGGTGACGACTAATATGTTCGGCGATATTTTAAGCGACGAAGCGGCGATGCTAACCGGTTCTATCGGTATGCTGCCATCGGCAAGTCTTGGCGGCAAGGTCGGCATGTATGAGCCGGTCCATGGCAGTGCTCCTGACATTACCGGGCAAGATAAGGCCAATCCACTTGCAACCATTCTCAGCGTGGCCATGATGCTGCGACACTCCCTCGACCAGGGCTCGGCGGCCGATCGCATCGAGAAGGCCGTCGAAGTTGCCCTCGATGAAGGTTATCGCACTGCGGACATTCAAGAGCCTGGATGCAAACTATTGGGCTGCCGGCCGATGGGGCAGTTGGTGCGCGATAAGATTGCCGCAGCGAAGGGATAAGTCTTGTGAAGAAGGAAATGTATAACGTCGCCATCGTCGGCGCCACCGGCGCCGTCGGCGAGCAGATGCGCGAAGTTCTAGATGAGCGTCAATTTCCAGTCGGCGAGTTGCGCTTGTTAGCCTCTGAACGATCCGTTGGCCAATTTTTGCCGTTTCAAAATCGACAACTGCCGGTCGAGGTGTTGAAAGCCGATTCGTTTAACGGCATCGACATTGGCCTTTTCTCCGCCGGCGGCAGCGTCAGCACGGAGTTCGCGCCGATGGCGGTGGCGGCAGGCGCCGTGGTGGTCGACAATACTTCAGTATTTCGCATGGAGCCGGATATTCCCCTGGTGGTTCCGGAAGTGAACGCCAAGGAAATCGCCAATTATAAAACCCGCGGCATCGTCGCGAATCCGAATTGCTCGACAATTCAAATGGTCGTAGCTCTCAAGCCGATTCATGACGCGGCGCGCATCAAACGCGTCGTGGTATCCACCTATCAGTCGGTGTCCGGCGCCGGGCGCAAAGCGATGGAGGAGTTGAGCCAGCAGGTGGCGGCGCTGTTCAATGGTAAGGAAATCGAGAAAGTTAAGTTCCCCCATCAAATCGCCTTTAACTGCATTCCGCATATCGATCTTTTCATGGACGGCGGTTACACCAAGGAAGAATGGAAGATGATCGAGGAAACCCGCAAGATCCTCGGCGAACCGAACTTGCCGATCACCGCGACCACGGTGCGGGTGCCGGTGTTTTGCAGCCATTCGGAAGCAGTGAATGTCGAGACCTACGTCAAGTTATCGGCCAACGAAGCACGGCGAATTCTCCGCGAAGCTCCGGGCGTAATAGTCGCGGACGAACCGGAAAATAATGTCTATCCGATGGCCATCGACGCCGCGGGCAAAGACGCGACCTTTGTCGGCCGGATTCGCGAGGATAAGTCGATCGCCAACGGTCTCAACTTGTGGGTCGTGTCCGATAATCTGCGCAAGGGTGCCGCGCTCAATGCCGTGCAAATTGCCGAGATTTTAATCCGCGATTACCTATAGCCTCGCAGCCACGTTCGACCCGCCGTAGCTGTGGCTCCGGCTCAAGTCTCGAAATGTCTCTGTCGTGAACGTCAAACTTACCGTTGAATATGACGGCACCAATTATCATGGCTGGCAAGTTCAGGCGAATTGTACCTCTATCCAAGCGGTCCTAGAGAAAGCCGTCTCGACTTTCGTCGGCGTACCCACTCACGTCAATGGCTCGGGACGCACCGATGCCGGCGTACACGCG
>DATLCH010000065.1:0-6263 GCA_035526465.1 Candidatus Limnocylindrales bacterium
TCGGGAACTCGATCACTTCGCCGCCCAAGGCCTCGATACGTTGGGCCAAGCCGCCTGCTTGTTTACGTGCCCGCGTAATAACGATGCGTCGACCCTTAAATGGTTTCTCGGAAGAAATTGCCCCAGCTATATTCGGCGTCATGAATCAACTCGCGCCAAGATTTTGTCCGCACCCTGTCGACGCAGCTCATCGGCCAAACATGCGCCGAGTTGCTCGCCTTCCTGGGCCTCGCCCGTGAGCTGCGCTCTGCACAGAGTGGCGCCATCGGGACTGGCAACCACAGCAATCATGTTCAAAGCATTGCCATCGACACGGGCGCGGGCACCGATGGGCACATGGCATCCGCCGCTCAAACTACGCAGCAACGCACGCTCCGCACGCGTTTCGGCTTCGCTCGTCGAATTATGTAGAAAGCTCAATAGCTGGCGCACGGTAGCGTCGCCACGGGTTTCGATGGCAAGCGCGCCCTGGGCCACGGCGCTGACACAAATCTCATCCGGCAGTATTTCGCCGATGCGTTCGGCGCGACCGATGCGGATCAAACCTGCAGCTGCCATGATCAAAGCATCGGCCTCGCCCTCATCGAGCTTGCGCAGGCGAGTATCGACATTGCCGCGGATCGGCACAACGACTAAATCGCCGCGGTGATGCAGCAGTTGAGCTTGACGGCGAAGGCTGCCGGTGGCAATGCGCGCACTCGGCGCTAGATCCGCAATCTTCAAACCGTTCCTGCTGACCAGGACATCCCGGGCATCCTCCCGCACTGGCACCGCGGCGATGGTCAACCCTGCGGGGAGCTCCGTCGGCAAATCCTTCATCGAGTGCACCGCTAGATCGATTGTTTGATTGAGCAGCGCGTCCTCGATCTCTTTGGTGAATACACCTTTGCCGCCCAACATCGATATCGGCCGGTCGCTGAAACGATCGCCGCTGGTCTTGATGATCGACAGTTCAACCTGAAGATCAGGATAGTGCGCCTCGATCTGCTGCTTCACCCAATTCGATTGGGCGAGAGCCAACGCGCTGCCCCGGCTGCCGATGCGCACCCGGTTCATTTACCCTCCAAATCGAAGAGCTTCTTAAGGGCGGCCAGGTATAGCGCGGCTTCATCGTCGTTATCGCGGTCGCCGCGGCGCTTGAGCTCGGTAATGGGCGCGTGCAGAAATTTGTTGATCATGGCCGTCGTCATGTCCTCGAGCGCGGCCCGCTGTTCCGGCGAAAGAGTTTTTAGGACACCGCCAAGAGATTTATCGATTTCGCCACGGCGAATATCGTCGAAACGTTGACGCAGAGCCGTGATCGTCGGCACCTGTTCCAAAGAGCCGATCCAGCGCACGAAGCTCTGCACCTCCTCGCTGACGATTCCTTCCGCTTTGGCCGCTTCGTTGGAACGCCCCTGGAGATTTTCCTCGGCGACGTTTCTAAGATCATCGATATTGTAAAGATAGACATTATCGAGATCGTTGATTTTGCCGTCGAAGTTGCGCCGATCCCCGATGTCGATGAAAAACATCGCCTTGTGCTTGCGTTCTCGTAAAACCCTATCGACCTGGGCAGCGTTAACGAGAACCTCCGGCGCGCCCGTGCAGCCGATCACCAGATCGGCCATTTTGAGATATTGGGGAAAGTCTTCAAAGCGAATTGGGTTGCCATGAATGCGCTCGGCCAATTCCACCGCCCGCTCAAATGTCCGGTTGGTGACCATGAGACTGCGCACGCCGTGGCTTTGCAGATGGCGCGCCATCAGGTCACCCATTTTACCGGCACCGATCAGCATTACAGTCTTGTCGTCGAAACGATCGAAAATCCGCTTTGCCAAATCGACCGCCACCGAACTCAACGATACGGCGCCACTGCCAATACCGGTTTCGCTGCGCACCCGCTTGGCCACCGAGAATGAACGATGAAATAACCGATGCAGGATCGTTCCCACCGAGCCGGCTTGCTGCGCGGCATCGTAATGCTGCTTCAATTGGCCCAATATCTGCGGTTCACCGACCACCATGGAATCGAGACTGGCGGCGACGCGAAATAGATGACGTATCGCTTCGACGCCGCGATACTGGTAAGTATGCTCCGTCAACGCGATGCCATGCCGCTGTGCCTTTTGCTCACTCAGAAATCGGCCAATCTCGCTATAAGCGGTCGTACTATCCGACGCCGCGGCGACGACTTCGACGCGGTTACAAGTCGACAGAATCACACCTTCATCGATGGACGAATAATTGCGCAAACGAGTTAAAGCGTCGTGCAGATAGGCGCTTTCGAACGCAACGCTTTCGCGCACCTCTATCGGCGCGCTGCGATGGTTCAATCCGACAATGACAATTTCTTTTCGCACGGCTTATTGGAACCGGCCTCCATGCCGGCTGGGGAAAACCGTATCGCCCCAGAGAAAATAACCGAGCACCACACAGAAACCGACCATCGTCAGCAGCGCAGCCTTCTTGCCGCGTAACCCCGCAGTGATCCGCCCGTGCAAAATCGCCCCATAAAAAAGCCAGGCAATCCCCGACGCTATTTGCCGCGGTTCCCACGACCAATAGTCACCCCAATGAATACCTGCCCACAGGCTGCCGGTGATAATGCCGAGGGTCATCAAGGGAAAGCCCCAGATCAAAAGCATAAGGTTCAACCGGTCGAGAGATTCCAGCGGCGGAAAGCGTTTCAATAACGCGGTCATTTTTTTGTGCTTGAGATGCCGCTCTTCCAGCAGGTAAATAAAGCTAACGCCGAAAGCCAAAGCGAACACAGCGTTGCCGAGAAACGCCAGGGTGACGTGCAGCGGCAACCAGAACGACTCCAGACCGGGTGGAATTTCCGCGCCTGATTTGCCGAAAGCCATTGCCGCCAAACACATGAGAAATGCCAGCGGTGCGACGATGCCCCCCAATACTGTGAGCCGGTACCTAACCTGGATCAACAGATAGACACCTACCATTAACCAGCTCTTAAATAGCAGCGCTTCGCCGATCAGCGCCACTGCGGCGAACCCTTCGTTGACAAAGCGCACCAGCAAGGCCGCCGTATGAAAGATAAAACCGCTCGCCAATGCAAACGACGGCAACCTGGAGACCGTGTCCTTGCGAAAAACAAAATAAAAATAGCTCGCCGCGGCGAAGAGATAAATCGCCGCGGTTAACTTGATGAAGGTCGCTTCCATAGACAGCGGTCATTATAAGCTAACCCGATGGGCCTTCAAGCCGACTGACGCAGAGCTAAACCGACCGAGAGAAGCGTAGCTATTGAGAATTTGACAGCGAGGCGGGGTTATTGCGCGGCAATATTCAACTGATGACGCGCAGCTAGTTCTTTAACGACTTGCTCCTTGGTCCTTGTAGTGTTCGGACCTTTGGCAGCTATCGAAACGGCAGCGCGAGAGCCGGTGGTCGAGCTTGCGTTCGGCCCAGACTTTCCCACGCCTTGGGCGGTTACAAGCTTTCCGGCTGGCTTCCGCTCGACACCGCCAGGGGACTTGGCGGGTGTTACGCGCGCCTGCGCGCGAACAAAGGTCTGAATCCGTTCCGGTGGCAGATTCACCCGGTAGCCTGCCGGAATTACATCAGTGCCGTCGTCCAAGGCCGGGTTCCATTGAAAGAAGTCGACTTGGGAGATCGCTGCCGGCTTGAGCACCGCTTGCAGCGCGGTAGCCTTTTTAACCTCCACCTCCTGCAATACCACCGGTCGGTGCAGCCGCAAAAACGGGAAATGCTTCTCCGCTTCGCCGACGATCTCCAATACGGCGAGAAATTCGGCGTAGAAATTCTTCGATGCAAAGCCGAACGTGGGAGATTGATATCGGCGAATCAGCTCGACCAAATCGCGCGAACCAACGCTTTCGATGCCTCGAAACATGCCTTCAGTGCCGTGGTTGTACGCGGTGATCGCCAGCGGCCAGCTGCCAAGAATGCGGTAGTTCTCTTTCAATAGACGCGCCGCTGCGCGCGTCGACGCCATTGGATCGCGACGCTCATCTACTTTGTCGTCTATGCGCATAAATTTCTTGCCGGTCTCGGGAATAAATTGCCACATGCCGACGGCACCGGCACCCGAACGGGCACGGACGTTGAACGACGACTCCACAAGCGGCAGATAAGCCAGCTGCACCGGCAATCCTTCATCGCGAAAAATTTTCTGCATTTGCGAGATATAGCGTCCGGAGATTCTCAGCCCCTCGCGAAACTGTTCCTTGGCTCCTCGTTGGCTTCTTAATCGCATGTCGTCGTCGACCAAATCGTACTCCGTGGCGACGCGTGCACGCTCTTTGCTAACCAAGGCGCGGCCCTGCTCGGACTCCGACACCCGCAAGACGCGGTAAATCGTGACCGGGTCGAGCGGATCGAACAGGATCACATCGCCAAAACCATAGCGCGTGAAAACTTGTTTCCAGAAATCCACGGCATCCTTCAACCCGCTGGGCACCGGAAACGGAGCTTGTTGAGCGGAAATCGCGACTGGCAAGCCAGCGAGCGCTAGCAATAGGAAAAATAGAAAGAAAAAGGACTGCGACATCGGAAGTCCGAAATTTGACCGATATTACCAAACAGGTTAGAGTCAGTCAAAATTTCCGCAGAGAAATTCTTGCCGGCTTACTTTCATCGATCGATCTTGGTTTTTCTCTTCGTTATCATTAGCTCAGGCTGCCGTTCATCACATCGCGATGTTCCGACCAATTTTCTGGTCGTCGGCATCGAGGCCAATCCGGCTCAGCTCGATCCGCGTTACGCCACCGACGCCAATGCCGTGCGCATCGGCAATTTGATTTACAACTCCCTGCTGCGCACCGATGAAAAGCTGCGCTTGCAACCCGAACTCGCCCAGAGCTGGCACCAAATAGATGAACGCACGTTTGAATTCGGCCTGCGACCCAATATCAAATTCCAAGACGGCCGGCCGCTAAGAGCCGCGGACGTTAAATACACCTTCGAGTCGATCCTCGATCCAGCCAATCGCTCGCCTAAACGCGCGCTGCTCAAACAGCTGCAAAGTATTGAAGTCGACGGCTCTCACCGGCTGCGCTTCCACCTGAACGCGCCCCATGCGCCGTTCGTCGAGCATTTCACCCTTGGCATTGTGCCACAGGGATCCTCACCCGGCACTCGCCCGCCGCCCGGATCCGGTCCGTTCATGCTGGAGAAGGTCGAGTCAGGCGAACGGGTCACGCTCACAGCCAACGCCAACTCCTGGGAAGGCAAACCGGCACTCGCCGGTCTCGTGTTCAAGATCGTCCCTGACGCCATGGTACGCGCCTTGGAATTCAAACAAGGCGCCATCGATCTCATGCAAAACGATCTCGAGCCGGACATGTTGCCGTGGTTGAAAAATCTGAGCGATGCGCTAGTCAGCGCCCACCAGGGCACGACATTTCAATATATCGGCATCAATCTGACCCACCCGATTTTGCAACATCTCAAGGTTCGCCAAGCGCTCGCGCACGCCATCGACCGTGAGCGCATCATTCGTCATTTACTCAAAGACGCGGCAGTCGCCGCCAACGGCTTAATTTCGCCGCTAAACGAAGCCTACGACGAGAGTATTCCGGCTTGGAGCTATGATCCGGCACGCGCCAAACACTTGCTCGATGAAGCCGGCTTCAAGGATCCGGACGGTGACGGCCCACTGACGCGCTTCCGGCTCTCGTACAAAACAACCAATATCGACTTGCGCCGGCGCATCGCCGAAACGCTCAAGGAGCAACTGCTACAAGTCGGGATCGAGTTGGAGATTCGTAGTTATGAGTGGGGCACTTTTTTTAGCGATGTGAAACACGGCAACTTTCATCTCTACTCGCTTGCCTGGGTTGGCATCCGCGATCCGGATATTCAGCATCAAATCTTCCATTCGGCCAGTGTACCGCCCGACGGCGACAACCGCGGCCGCTACTCTAATCGTCAAGTCGATCGCCTGCTCGATCAGGCTCGAGTTACGATGGACCCAAGCGAACGCAAACGCCTCTATGGCGCGGCGCAGCGGCTGATCGCCGAGGATCTCCCCTACGTGCCGCTGTGGTGGCAGAAAAATGTCATCGCGAAGAAAACCAGTATCCACGGTTTTGTGCCGTATCCGGACGGCGATCTTGTTTCATTGAAACACGTATCCCTGCGCTAAACTGAAGCCGTGAAAACATTCTTCTGGCGCCGTCTGCTGCTATTGGTCCCGACCCTTTTCGGCGCGCTCTCTTTGGTTTTCCTGCTCGTGCACTTGATTCCCGGCGATCCGGTCGAAGTGATGCTTGGCGAGACCGCTAGTGGCGCCGATAAAC
>DATLCH010000067.1:0-3839 GCA_035526465.1 Candidatus Limnocylindrales bacterium
GAATTCATTCTCCCGTATGATGAAGTCCGCAGAGCAAACTCACCGGAAGATACGCTTCTCGATTTTCTGCAGACAACTTACGAAGCAGCAGCCGAGTTGGCGCACTGGGATCGCGCATCGCTCGAAGGGCTGCGCTACCTCTAGTGTGTTTCCATCACGCCGGTATCTATCGTCGCGACATCAACGCTGAGCACATCGGCGGCCGTTCTGTTGCTCACCAGCGAAGCCGGCCATCCGATTATCACGTTCGCTGAAATCGTCGGCCGCAAACAAGAAATTAGGGCCAGCATCCGACCCGATGCAGGCGGGAGTCCAGCCTGACACAAGCAGCGATGCTCCTAGGTAGCCGGCTTAAGGTTTGACAACACCGGGGTTTTCCTACATGGAGGAGTTGCAGAGACCCTCACGCGGGCGTCCACAACCAAGGAGAGTTTTCGGATATTGCTTCAGAATATTGTAACGAAGATACGGAGAAACAAATGAATCGACAGAAAAATTTATCGAGCTCGATCGGATTCGCAACCTTTATATCGACGATTGTCGTGGCGCTGGTGATCTGCGGTGCTTCTGCCGGTAAGCTCTTCGCGGCGGCAGCGGATTCCCTCGATCAACTTTATGAGAAAGCAAAAAAGGAAGGGAAAGTTACGCTTTACGCGCCGTTGTCCCCCAACGCGATGTCGGTGATTCCGCCTGCGTTCATGAAGCGCTTTCCCGCCGTCACCGTCGATCATATCGATGCCACGAGCGATAAGCTGATCGCGCGAGTGCTCGCGGAGCAGAAGGGGGGACGCGTCATTGCCGACGTCATAAGCGGAGCGCTAACCTATTTGCCGCAAATCTTAGACCTGAAAATCGTCGAGCACGTCGCCATACCCGAGGCAGCCGCGTATCCCGCCCAGTTGAAAGGCGACCTTTGGGTCGCCACCGATACGCAATATTATATTGCCGGATGGAACACGAGTCTGATCAAGAAAGGCGAAGAGCCAAAAAGCTACGAGGACCTCGCCAACCCTAAATGGAAAGATAACATCATGGGCGAGCCGCGCGATTACCAAATGCTCGTCGGGTTTGCCAAACGAAAATACAATAGCGATGAAAAGGCCATCGAGCTGTTCAGGAAAATCGCCGCCAATCAAGTGGAATTTCATCGCGGCCATTCGCAGTTAACCGAGTTCCTCATGGCCGGCCAGCGTGCCATTTGTTTTACTTGCTACTCGCACCATTTTCCTCTGCGCATGAAAAAAGGCGCGCCAATCCAACCGCTCATGACCGAAGGTGTGGGCGAAGTCGGCGGCTCTGTGATGGTCATGAAGGGGGCCCCTCATCCCAATGCCGCACTACTCTGGGTCCGTTGGGCCGTCAGTGAAGAAGGACAAAAGGTTTATGCTCAAGCGGGCGAAACTCCCGCTCATCCCAAAGTAGAACCCTTGGAAAAAATCCGGCCTGCGACGCCCTACATGCTGACCATCGACGACGTGAGAGAGTTTCCGAAGTACGAGAAAACGTGGAAGGAAATCTTTCAGATCCGGTGAGGTTCGGGAGCGGTCTTACAGCTCACTAGCCGCGGCACGATCGCCAGAATTGTCAACGCCGCTGTTGGCGATCGGCAGGCAATATCCTTCGACCGTGGTCCGGTCTGGTTTGTTGGTCGGGAAAAACTTGGCGTATTCCTCACTGGCTGTAAGGTCCTCGCGTTCGTCAGAACAGCGACTCCGCGCGCTTCCCAAAGCATCTTGATGCGTTCGATGGCGTACCTCGTCTTTGCGAAGTTCTCTGCGGACCTCCTCCGTAAGGGGGTGCCGCCGGTTTGACCGGCCACGAACACCAGATTGTCAAACTGTGTGGCTGGGGAGAGATTGGATAGCGGCAGCAAGATTGACCTGAACAATTTGTTGCCTCGGCATCTGACCTCTCTCAACAGAAGTTTTCAAATCTGGATCTGCGGCCTGCCATAAGCTGCATACCCGCCGCGATGGATGTTTGGCCGCTGTGTATGCGCGTCGAACAATGACCGGTCGCCGAAAACTTTAGGATACCGCCAGATCTATTGCTAGCTAACTAACCGCGTCGCAAGCGGGCCTTGCGTCCAGATAGTATTGCTTCAATTTGCCGTAGTGTTAGTAATGAGCCGGGAGTGATTTGCCGATTTGTTTTTGTAACCTTCATAAGCCGTCAGGAAAAGTTTTATGGCTAAATAACCGATCTTAGACCTACCCTAAGGGGGGCTTACGCCATGGCTGACAAAATCGTTCGGTTGGATTCACGGCGTGACGTCGAGGCGATTGCCTGGGCAAAGGAGCTGCGCGAGACCGATGCTTGGTTTCATAGCGCGCGCTTCCGCCATATTACCAGGCTGCATACTTCCGCCGAGGTAGTTTCTCTGCGCGGTAATCTGCAGGCCGATCACACGATTGCCAAGCAATCGGCGCTAAAGCTCTTCGACTATCTGCAGCGTTTATTTCGCGACAAGAAACAAGAAATAACCTACGGCCCGTATTCGCCCACCGGCGCGGTGCGCGCCGTCATGGAAGGAATCAAGGTGCTTTATCTCGGAGGCTGGGCGACCTCCGCCAAGGGCTCCGAGTCGGAGGACCCGGGCGCCGACTTGGCCAACTACGCTTTGGATCGGGTACCGAAAGAAGGCGGCGCTTGGGTGCGCGCGCTGATGCATCAAGACGAGGTGCAACGTTCCCGGCGCATTCGTATGACATCGCTCCAACGAAAGAAAACTCGCCCCATCGAGTTCAGCCCGCCGCTGATAATTCCGGACGGCGACACCGGCCATGGCGGCGAGCATCACACGCGCAACCTGGTTAAGACATTCGTCGAAAACAACATCGGCTCGATCCATATTGAAGATCAACGAGGCGGCTCGAAGGTATGCGGGCATCAGGGACAGAAAGTTTTAGTGTCGACCTCCGAGATGATTGCGCGGCTCAATGCCGCGCGGCTCCAATATGACATCCTGCATGTGCCGGGCGTAATCGTCGCCCGCACCGACTCCAATGACGCCACTGCCATCGATAGCGTCGAGGACGAACGCGACCATCCATTTGTCTACGGCGCAACCAATCCGCATATCGTGCCTTTCAAGAATCTCAGCCTTGCGGTGATTCGAAAGTTTTATCAAAAAGGCTTCAAGGAAATTAACGGCCATCTGCTCTACAAAATTTCCGAGCAAGCTTACGCGGACGCGGAAAAATGGCTCAAGCAAGAGCGACTCTTTGACCGCATTTCCGAAGGCATCGAGAGAATTGAGCACGAAATCGCCGCGCTCAAACAATTGCGCCGGCAGGTGCGCCGGCCGGGCAAGGGCCAGCGCGATTTTCGCGAGCAGCTGGCGGCGCTGGAAATCGGTGTGAAAAAGGTCATGGAGGAAACTGTCGATGAGGTGATTGCCAGTATCCGCCAGGCGTGGGCTGAAAAAGCCCGGCTTAAGACTTTCGCCGAAGCGGTAACGGAAGTGCTGACGAGCGGCAAAGGCCAGCAGGCGATATCCGTCGAGCGCTGGCAGAAATTTGCCGCAAGCGTCTCTTATGCTGAAGCGCGCGCCCGAGCTAAATCCCTGGGCATTGAGGTTTTCTGGGATTGGGATCTGCCGAGAACACCGGAAGGTTTCTATGTCATCACGGGCGGCCGCGCCATGGCGACCGCCCGAGGATTGGCCACGGCGCCGTTTGCCGATTTGATCTGGCGCGAAACGGCGAAGCCCGATCTCGCAGATGACAAAGCTTGGGCCGATGAGATCCATGCCGTCCACCCGGAAAAAATGTTGGCTTACAACTTGTCGCCGTCGTGGAATTGGGATGTTTGGGGATTTACCGACGATCAGATTCGTA